>DAOOOU010000035.1:0-5458 GCA_035387905.1 Bacilli bacterium
TCGTTGTTGTTATTATTGTCGTTGTTGTTATTATTGTCGTTGTTGTTATTATTGTTATTACTGTTATTATTGTCGTTGTTGTTATTATTGTTATTACTGTTATTTTCGTCATCATCATTACTATCTTGAGCATGATGTTCATCCCAAGCCTCTTGAACTTCTTGACGACGTTTAGCTTCTTCTTCTATTTGTCTCTTAAGACGACAATCTATACAATCACAGTTTGGATCGCCTTCATTGTGTTGTGGTTTTTCTGGTGGTAATGGTGGGCCATAAGGTTCTTGAACTTCTTGACGACGTTTAGCTTCTTCTTCTGGTTTTTCTGGTGGTAATGGTGGGCCATAAGGTTCTTGTGTATCTGTACCATCGCCTGTTATATTATTATTTAACCAATTATCAATTGCACTTAAGCCAAATAAACCCAATACTTCACTAACCACAACTGCTCCTGTTGAAGAAGCAAAAGAAAATACCGTTTGTAATACTGGTGGTAATGAAGCAATAACTCCATAAGGAACTAAAGCTGTTGATTCGGCAGCAAATGGTTTTAGAATAGCCATCCAAATATGATTATTTCCCGCTGTTGCTTGGAATATTGATCCTCCAGTAAGTTTGGCTGTGTAACTAAAGCCATTAATAACACTAGATGCAGCTGAACCACCAAAGTAAGCTAGTACAGCATCAATACCACCAACTAATAAGCCTTTGCCTAAGCCTCCAAGATAGCTTGATCCACTACTAGATGCGGTTTGCGCTCCGCTACCAAAGCCAGATACTCCGGCAACTAAAGCACCAGCTGCTGGCGTTCCAACAACTGAGATAGCAATAATTCCCGCCCATTTACCTACTCCCGAAAGAATATTAGCAGCTGTACCATTGTAATCCATATAACTATTTTTAGCCAACCACTGACCAACTGGAGTTTTTTCAAATGCCCAATTAAAAATCATTGAGGAAACATCAGTTCCTACCCAACCTTTAATTTTATCTAATACTTTATCACGATAATCTTTACCGGCAAAAGGCCAAGCAACTAGGGCATACAAACCACCGCCCAAATATAGTAAAGCGTCAACTATGCCTTCAATAAGTTGATAAAGCCCTTTAACAATACTAATCATCGCCGTATAAACAGTAGCTGCGACTCTTTTAACTAAGTTCCAAGCAGCCGCTCCTAGATCTTTAACATCTTTCCATAATTCCTGATACCATTTAGCATCAGCCTCAGGAACAACTTCAGCTCCAGTTTGCTCAGCAACTTGATTAGGATCAACAGTACCATCAGATATTTCGCCAGTTGCTGTGACAATTGCCGTATTAATATTACTTAGAGAATCTAAAGTAAGTGAATTAGGGTCAATCCCTAAGGCTTTCTGCAGCGATGTAATAACCGTATTTGTTGTATCAATTGTATTCATTACTAAACTATTTAAATCATCTTTTTTACTCATTGAACCATATTCAATACCAAAAGCCGAACGTAAATCTTGACCATATAGTTCAGCATATTTAGCATTTAAACGGCTATCAATTAGAGAATTACCACTAACAAGATAACTCTTAGCGGCTTCATCATTACTGACTGAATTATTAAGCACACTAACAGCTGCCGTAATTTTATCAAAATCAAAAGTTAAACTAACACCATTTTTCATTACAAATACCTCGGCACAGGATTAGATGACGAACCAGTATAAGGTAACGGACTAGCAGTTGGCGCTTCCATTCCGTGATTACGTTCTTCATCTCTTCTTTGTTTTTCTTCACGAGCTTTTGCTTCGGCTTCCGCTTTAGCTTTAGCTTCAGCCTCTGCTTTTGCTTTTTGTTCCGCAACATATTCATCGTAAGCTTTTTGATCCGCTTCTTTTAAAGCTTTGGCTGCCGCTAGAACACCACTCTTAATTTTGGGAATATTAGTTATTAATTGTTCAACATTACCATTTAATAAAGCGTTAATTTGTTCTTGCGGTTCAGATTTACCATCAATTGCAAAATAATCAGGGCCACAATATTGTGCGCCTTGAGTTAAATAATCTTTAGCCTTATTAACTTCTGATAGGGTTTCAGTTAAATAAGTTGCAATTGTCTCTGCACTACTCGTATCATAAATTTGACTTTCACTTGTTACTGCCATTTGATCACACCTAACCTTAATCAGTATTTATATCTACTTTGCTAATTCAAAAATCTTTTTTAAATTAGCAAAGTATTGCATTATATAAATGCAATAACTTATTTTAGATATTACTTGTATCAGTTGTTTCCCAAGCTTCTTGAGCTGCTGAAACAAATTCCCCAAAGTTATTAATATCAGTTACAAATTTTGGAAATTCATCAGCAACTTCGTCCCACTTCGCAATTATATCTTTTGCTGTGGCACTATTATAAGTACTGTCAACCCCAATATTATCTTTCATTGTACTATCAATAGCCGCAAATATTCTCTCGATATCTTCAGCTAGTGATAACACATCTTGGCTTGTACTAACAAGCTGACCATAGTCAACTGATTCTACAGTATTTGCCATAAGTTATCCCTCCTTTATATATTAAAAATTCTCGTTCATATACTTTTGTACTTCTGCTGAAGTCTCATCGATACTTGCAGCCGCATTATTTAGAAGCTCGCTATATTTTTGTAGTGTTTCACCAGCAACCTCTAAATTCTTTTTATGACTGTAAGCTTTTTCTCTAAATACATCATAATCTGTACCTTGCCAGAATGATCCTAAAGCATCTACTTTTGCATAAAAATCAACTAAATCTTGATTATATTCTTTGCTTTTAGTTGCTGCATCTTGAGCTACATTGTAGATGTTTTCGGTATTTGCTGAAAAATCCGCCATAAATTCACCTCCTCTACATTATAATAATATTAACTTGGAACCATTTAATATTTGATTTTCCTTAATTGTCAAATCATTATTATAAATGAGTCCGCTGCGACCATCAATTAATGACAAGTGAGTATTGTAAGGAAAGTTATTATCTGTCATTTCGTTAATCGCCTTGTTTAATAAAAATATAATTTCAATAGTCTTCTTGTTGACTGGAATAAATAAATCATATTTTGCTTCAATCATCGGTACTTTCAATTCCACACAAACCTTATTATTCATGTTTGTTCCTCCTAAAGAATCTCATAATCATCATCCTGTTCATAAGATTCAATGTACTTAACTAAGCATGGATTACCATTTAGAATATCGTAAGCATAACCGGCTGGAATTTCTTCTCTCATTTCCGGAGTCGCTTTAATAATCTTCAATGTCATCTGATCTGTGATTCCGTTCCCTATCCAAATTCCCCTTGAACTATTAATCATACTCTTATACCAATTATCATACTCGGATTTACGGAAGTTGTCAATAGAATCGACAAAGATGAAACTTAGTTTATTTAGGTTCTTCGCTTTATCAATTGCTCCCGCATATAATTTTTGATTTTCGGGAGTTAATAAATTTTGAAATTTATCAATCCCTAAGACCACACAAATCGTATGTTCAAATTTATCAAGAGCAGTTTCATCATAGCCGCTAGTTTGGTATTTGGTGTACAATTCATCAACATAATCAGCCATTTTTTTAATAATATCATTGAACCCCGCATTAAAGTAAGCCGCTTTTTTAATTGGTTTTAAAAATAAGCGTTCGGCATCAAAAATAAACAATCTTATTTTATCCAATTCCGTTAACTGTTGTGTAAACACCTTTGTAAACGTTTCAATAGTTTTAAATTCTTGAGCAGTAATTAACATTGCTAATTTATGTTTTAAATCAACAGTTCTAATTTCCAATGTTTCTTTTTCCACCCCAACCGGAATACTCTCAATGCCTAATAAACTAGGTCGGACATATTCACAAGAAACGATATTTGGTAATACCGGAATTCGCGGTGCAGTTTTTTGTTGATGCTTTTTCAAACCAGCACAAATTGCTTTAATATAATCATTTAAGTAATCGCGTTTATATGGTAAGGCCGTTTGAAATTCATAGATATCATCTAATTTTATTAATCCTCGACCAATATTTTTATAAGGAATTAATTTTGTTCGACCAACTACGGAACTATAGTCACCATTATCATTTAATTGTAAACAAATTTTTTGCTTAAAGTTTTGGGTAACTTTAAAGCGGACTGAAGTAGGATTTATCGTTGTTGCGATAAAATAGATACCATATTTTTGGGAATCTCTAATTAATTGAATTAAGACTTCTTCATACTTATTATATAGTTCAATAAAGACTTGAATATGATTAATAATTACGACGATATTGGGTAACTTCGGTTGGTTAGATTTAATATAAGTATTATAATTACCACCATAATCAGAAAATAATCGTTTGCGCTCATCTAAATTCTTTTTTAATAACTTAAGTAAATTAACTACCTTTTCCCCATCGTTAGCTAAAACGATATCACCCATTTGGGGAGCGCTACGATACATTTTTAAAGCTTCTGAACCAAAGTCCATTAAATAAATATTAACTTCATCAGTATCATAATTAACAATTAGGGAATAAATCAAAGCACTTAAGAAATCTTCTTTACCACTACCCACTGCTCCATAAATAAAGGCATTACCTTCTGCCGAAATAGGTAGTGTTAATAAGCCTTGACGTTGTTCAGTCGGCACGTCATATTCCCCAACTAGCGGATTAAGTGAATAAGCACTCTTTTGATAATGATATTTATCTTTTAATTTATTGATATAGATTTCATCCGGAATCCGATCAAGCCATAATTTCTTAACGTGAACATTTTCTTTTTCGGCCGTATCAATTAAATATTTTAAAACATTAGGTAATTCTTCACCCTTATGAACCCCTAAATTAATTTTATTGTTTTCATTTTCAATACTCTTAACAACAAAACCAATATTATCAACAAAATTAATTGCTGTATCAATTTTTTTCTTACGTTTATCAGTTTCATAATAAGGAGCGCCACACCAAGCTGATTGGCCTAAAGCAAAGTATTCATTATAACCAACTTGTAAATAGAAACGACCAGGATCTTTTAAAAGTGCGGCTTCTGGTGAACGAATCATATCAACACTATCGGCTTTATCTTGCACTTTAAGACAAACTCTAAACTTACTATTACTCCATATTTGGTCATCAACCACACCCGAAGGTTTTTGCGTAGCTAGAATTAAATGCACGCCTAAGCCACGACCAATACGTGCTGTACTAATTAACTGGCCCATAAAATCAGGTTGTTGCACTTTTAATTCAGCAAATTCATCACTAATAATAAATAAATGGGAAATTGGTTCTTTGACTTTACCTTCACGATATAATTTTTGATATTTATAGATATCAATGGTACTTTCAAGTAGAATATCCCGGGCTTTATTGAAAGCTTTTTGGCGTCTTTTTAACTCACTTTGTAATGATGATAGACTACGGTTTATTTCATTAAGATCAAGGTTAGTAATTGTTCCTGCTAAATGAGG
>DAOOOU010000036.1:0-5394 GCA_035387905.1 Bacilli bacterium
ATTAATCGCTGTTATTAACTCCGTTAAGCCTTTTTGAAATATTTCGGGAGCATCGCTTACTGATTTACCAATTGCTACTGGCACCGTATAGTGTTGAATTAGGATCTCTAAGCCTTTTAAGTAGTATGGTAATAATGAGTCAATAATATGTAAGTGACGTTTATAGTATTTCTTTAAGCCAGTGTAACCGGATTTAAAGATGTAAACGCCAATGACAAAACTAATAACTAACTTAGCTAAAGAAAAACTAGTAATGAAGAATAATGTTGAAACTAAGAAGATAATAAAGGCATTTCTAATTCTTTTCGTAAATAAGTAATCAGGATCTACTCCATCACCATATTTAGCTTTAACTAAAAAGTCATAGTCTTCTTCTTTTAATTTTCGAAAATAATCTTTATTATCTTCAATAAAACGATTAGCTTTAATGCGACCACTATAATTAAATAGGAGTAATAGGATGGCGCCGAAAATAATTATTTCAAAATACATTATTCCACCCCCACATCTTCATTATAGTATTTTTCACCAGTAATTAAGAAATAGCAATTAACAATAATAATGACATGTAATAAAGCCTTGATATACCATAATTCTAAAAGCTTAATGTAACTCTCCCTGGAAAGTAGTAACTGCATAACTAAAACTAATAAGAATAGTGCTAAGCCAAAAGTTAAGAACTTTTTATGGAAAGTAGTTCGGTCCATCCGGTCACGATAAACCCCTTCAACTAAGGCATCTATATCCATGGCCATATTCTCTAGAGCTTCACCTGAGTCCCGAGCACCTTCTTTAGTAATTTGTAAGAATAATTGGTGCATATTTTTTACCATATAATAAGGATACTTCTCGTTAAAGAAGATAATTGATTGGTCAATTGTCCCATTTTTATATGACATATCAATCATAATTTTAACATCAGTTAAAATGGGATCTTCTAGTACTCCAGAATCCCTAACTCCTTCTAATGATTTAACAAAACTTTGGGTAGTATTAAATTCCATAATAACATTTGTGGTATAAACTTGAATTTGTTCAAATAAGTATTCACTATAAAGTCTTTGCGTTTTTAAATAGGCAATGTATGGTACAAACAGAATGGCAACTAAAGCATATAATAAAGCCCAAACAATACTAAAGAAATATAAATAAGAAACGACTGCAGCAAAAATCCCAAAAATGGTACATTGGGCAACATATTGCTTACTCGTATATTCAAGACCTAGTTCTTTAGTTCGCTCCTTAACTGTTTTATAACTATAAGGAGCATACTTATTGTATATTTCCGATACTTTACTCGAAAAGAACTTATATACATTATCGCCGGTATTCATGCGATAAGTAATAATAAAAATGGTAATTATTAATAATATCGGTAATTCCATACCTGCTCCTCCTTATAAAACGTCAGTGGTAGTTGGTTGACTAACAAGATTATTAGCTGCTTGATTATTAATTGTTAAAGTTGCTTGAACTGGTGCACTCACTTCCGTAGCTGGTTTATTCAAACCAAAAGTATCTTCTGGTAAAAAGACATTAGCAACACTTAAATAATCAAGTAATTTACGGGTTGGGTTTTTTAAGGTTGCCCCACCCGTTTCCATGTTTTTTAAATATATCGTGTTAGTTAGAGGTTTATTATTTTCATCAACATAAAATTCACAAACTTCGATGATTTCTCTTTGAAAACGATTTAATTGTTTTGAAAAATAACCCTTAACATATATACCTAGTTGCACATAACGATGAATTGATCCTAAAAACTGATCAATATCCTGGCTAGATTCCAATAACGAATACATACGCATTGGAATACTTGCAGCTTTATCAGCATGGATTGTCGATATGATTCTATGACCTGAAGAAATCGAGTTACGAACTGCTAATACTGCTTCTGCACTACGAACTTCGGATAAGAGAATCCATACCGGATTCTGTCGCATACAAGTTACTAATACTTCACTATAAGAAGCAATATTATTAGTTTTCATGGCCACGATATCACGATGAGGAAAAATCTTATCTAAATGGAGTTCCAAGGTATCTTCAATCGTAATTAATTTTTCGTTTTCCTTGGTATGACTAGCTAAATATTTAACCAACTCGGTTTTACCAGAACCGGTTTCACCACTAACGATAACATTGGCATGTCCTTCAATACACTTGATTAAAAAGTCATGTAATTGTTCGGTAACATAGTTTTCACTTAATAATTTGTCTTTATTTAATCTTATTTTAGCCGGGGTTTTACGAATTACGCATGCAATCCCATTAGTCGCAATTGATTCATGAATAAAATTCATACGTAATTCAGAACTTTCAGCATCAAGAAAAGGTTCGGCCATATTGAAGGTTTTACCCATACAATTGGCACACTGAAAAGCTAGCTTTTCCATTAAAGCATTATTAATGTCAGGACGATCGACTTTATATACTCCTTTTGATAATGTTTTTAGCCATACTTGACCACCATTACTATATGAAATATCAGTAATGTCATCTTGTTCTAAAAACTCACTCAAGGGTCCAAAATCTAATTGAGAAAATATTGATGAGTCCACTCTAGCACCCCTTCTTTTTATTCTGCTTTTATTGCGTTACATGGATCCATATCATAACTGATATTTAATGGTGCCGCTTTCTCGAAGATCATTTCTTGTAATTCTGGACTGGCAATAATTGTTGATCCTTCTTCTTCGGTATAAGCAGCATTTCTTGGTACAGGGATAATTTCGTAACCTAATTCTTCAGCAATCTTTAATAAATTAAACATACAATCAGGTACCGCAAAGTTCATAACTGATGGTGTTCTTGATTCACTTGCTGTTTCAAATACATATTGACCTTTACTATCTTTGACTGATTTAACTTCAATTTGCTCAATTAGTTTCCCAAAGACAACTTCCCCTAATTCATTTTCTGTTTTAATATATAAGTCAATATTTTCTCCCGGAAAAATTGAATTACCATAGGTTGTATCAAGATTAACCTTTAAAGGGTACAAGGTAAAACCATCAGGAATATCAGCATTATCTTGTAAAGTTACTTGCTTAACAACTAATTGGGAATAGAAAAAACTATTTTCAGCAATGACACAGCCAAAGTTAACATATTTACCAATTAAGTCATTAGCATTAGTTACGATGTTTTCATTCTTTTTAACAAGTGATTTTGGTACATCAGTATACCCAATCATTTCGGCGGTAATTTTAGTTCGCGAAGTAATTTCTACTTTAGCAAAAGGAATTGATACCGGATTAATGGATTGCCCAATCCGATAACTATACCCCACATATAATACTACTACCCCAAGCAAGATGCCTAATATGGTAACAGTATTTTTATTACTTAAAAATTTTTTGATTTGAACCATGAGATTTCCCATTTTATTCTTTCCTTTCTCTTACTTATTATCTGCTTTAGCTAGCTGGTCGCTCAACACAACTAGTACCACTTTGATAATACCAACATACATCACAATAAGCACTAGTACCATCATTAATGGGCATTTCTAAGATGGCATCTAGTTTATTAACAATGTTAAATGAGGCACTATCACCACTAATGGAAAAAGTATTAGCTAAATTAGATACTTTTACGCTTACCTTAGGCGGAGCTTCATATAAATCATAGAAATCGATTTTATATGTTGCTGTCAGACTGGCATTTTCAGCAAAACGACGTAAGAAATTCTCCACAAATTTTTCCCGATTAATTTTAACTTCACCATAGATGCGGTAATAAGCATAATCAACCGATTCAATCATTGATGCTTCCGTAACCTCTTTTAATTGATAATAGTCTTGTGTATTAGAAGTTGTAACTGCTTGCACCATCATCATAATGGCAATAACAAAGACCCCTAATAATATTAACCAATATCCCCAATAAGCTTCTTTCATATTTTATTCCCAGCCTCCTTCTAAAACCATGATGTGAAGTCATCATAATAAGTAAATGTTGTTTCACGTTTTAATTGTTGAACGCCCTCAACATCACCATTCTGAATCTTATCTAAGTAAACACTAGTACATTTACGACCATAGTCTGTACAATTTAAACCAAAATCAGCGTAACCAAACCCATTTTCCGTTTCCGCTTGATTTTTATTATATTCTCTTAGAGCCGCGGTTCCGGCAGGATCAATAACATATGAATATTCCGGAATTATATATTTTTGTTCCGTATTATTGGTATATTCATTTTGAATTTTAGCAATCGTTGCTTGGCCTTTTGCTGTCCCCCAGTTGGTGCCAGTTGCTGAACTAGCATCAGGGAACATATTATAAAGTGATACCGGACGATAATTAAAGGCTATTTGACCATCATTAGCAATAATTTCATAGGCTGAAGGATCATTATCTTTACGGTGTTCAATACTCTCGTCATCACCACAGCAGATACATACTTCACCAATTACTTCATAAGTACAAGCGAAGACATATATACCATCTGAATCTTCAACTAAGGCTCCGTAAACACTTTTTGTTCCGCCTTGGTTTTCCCCAAAAATACGACCTAAATTTGTATGATCAATGGCATCAATCGCTTGATCATTATATTGGCCAACTTGCATAATTGATAATTGATATTCATAGATACCTTCAGCAGTATTAAATCTAATTGGTAAGACTTGACCATTTTCTTGATCAGTCGGAATATTAGTGAATTTACTAATTAAAGTGGCATTACCCTGATCTTGACCTTCAATAACAACATCCCCACTTGGATGAACTGTATAAAATCTCGTAAAAGGTTTATAAGCACCTTTTTTATTTACTTCAATTTTAACTGATTTATTTAGTGATACATCACCGCTATTATTCATATTACATGCTCCGCCTTGACATTTAACAAATGCCTTGGGTTCTGTACCAAAAGATGTTGCTTGCTCAGCTCCTTGACATTCGAACAAATCTCCAGTACTGGCACCATTACAATAATGTTTAGTTTCGGTTGTTGCTAAATCACCAATTGGTGCAAAGTAATTATCTTCACCAATCATTTCCATATAATAATCTTCCGGATAAGTAAACTCAATCCGTGGATCATAATCAAATTCGTTATCCCAAGCAGAACATGCGTTATATAGATCAAATTGGGTAGCGATAACGCTAATTACATCACTATATTCTTGATTTGCATCATCAGCATTTGCTGTTGCTGTTGCAGTAAAATCTGCCCATGCACTGGCCGGTGGAGTTGATGGATAAGTACAACTTACAGCTGTAGCTCGGCCAGTTCCACGATTACCATCATAACTAATTGTATTTTCAATTAGGGCATCGCTAAAATTACGGTATCCCTGAGTTAGGGTCTCATTGCTTTTTGCCAAATAGTTTGTTGTACTCTGGATAAATGCAGGTACAAAGGTGAAGTCTTTAGCAATAGTTT
>DAOOOU010000037.1:0-5368 GCA_035387905.1 Bacilli bacterium
TAGTTAAATAAGCTTCTTCAATAATTGCTTGATCATCTAGATCTGCTTCGTGATAATAGTTATCACTAACAATAACACCATTGTCAGTCATAATGGCTATCCCATTACGATTAACAACTCTAATATCTTTAACGCTCTGGTCTAAATCGCGATGAAATAGCAACTCGGCAATTTGATTTAATTGCGTAAAATCCAATTGGTAATTTAATTCTTTAAGTTTATCAATAATTGCTAGTTCAATTCTTTTATAATATAAGTCACAGATGGCTTTTAAGGTTGTCAACTGTTCATCGATTTGCTTAGCTTCTTCAATATTCCGGGCACGATTGGCTTCATCAAAATCATCAATTAAACCTTGTTTACTTTTTTTTAATTCTTGAGAAGCAGTATAGTAATAATTAATTAGACTGCGATTGAAGCCAACAGCAGCTGATATATCTTCCGGTAATAAAAGCTTACTGTTTAATATTTTTTGGATCAGTTGGTTAATATTATTAAATATTATATTAACGCTCATATTAATCCTTCTTCCTAAATTTAGATAATTATTTATTTTAGCATATTATTGGTAAATGTCTAGTTTATTTTTGCTTATTAGGTTCTAATTTTTTTTGTAAAACCAGTTCTTTTGCAGCATCAACTTCACGATGAAAAGCTTTAATATCATTACTAATTAAGGTATATCTTTGATCAAAATCAACAATATAGTTTATCATAAAATCGAATTGGGCTTGTTTATCACAAGTCACTACCGGGCCATGATTAATCTCACCTATAACTAAACCATCTTTGATTACTAATTCAATATTATCGTAGTATTCTAAAGGAATCCCATTGAGAAATAACGGGTTATCATTGGTTTGATATTTGGGATCTTTACTACCTAACTGAATTCTTTGAAATGTAATATCATTTATTAAAGAAACAAATATTTGTTTTGGATTTACACGACCATCATCATTACATAAGTCGCCAACTTGATTCCATTCATCAATAATATCATGTAATTCCTGAACATATGGTGTATTACCATATTTATCAATTAATTTTTTATATACATAACGGTCCGTAATTCGCGCAATATTTCCTTTATCAATTATTTCGACGAAAGGACGATTAATATTATTGGTTTGTTTAACAATAGCACATAGTTCATTACTATTAACGGCATCTATCATGCGTTGTAATACATGTTTTCTTAAAGCACTACGATAAGAAGTTGCCCCCTCTTCACTAATTAAGCAACCTTGATTAAAGGCATAAAACATATGCTGCTCATCACATAATATGCGAAAATAATAAACATAATTATAATTGGGAAGCAATAAGGATGAGCAAATATAATGCTCACCATCAATATTCCATTTTTCTGTTTCTTCTCTTGTTAACACAAAATCACCCTTAAAATTATTAGTTATTAAAGCATATTTAATATTATTTGTCAAAATTAAGATATTAAAATTTGTTGCTAATTATATCCAGTTTAGTATGACTTCTAACCAAAATACAAGACATAGATAATTTAATCAACTTTTCGATGTAATCTTTATAGAAGTTACCTAGATAACAGGTTGTATCAATTATTATTAAATTTAAACACGGCGCGATTATATTTACCAACATGGTCTACTTGAAAATTATCATTTGTATAACTTTTTATCACTTTTTGCCAAAATCTTTCTGATGATTCAGAACAAGGCAATGATTTAATAAGCCAATTACCTTTGTGCTTATCAAATACCATATTTACTGCCGCTTGGCCAATACCCTTATTTTTATGATGATTTAATATAAACATTTCTTGCATTACAATTTCATTATCTATCTGGTCAATTAACATAAAACCTAAGGTTTCTTCACCATTTTTTATTAAGTAAGCATAATTATTTGAGTTATCAAAATATTTAAGTAAACTATCATATAAATAACAAGCTTTTTGATTATTAAAGTTAATGGGGAAATAGTCACTAATATCATGTAAATATAATTGCAGTAATCTTTCTAAAATTTTTTTATCTTTTTTTACTAATTGAATTAATTCCATTCTTAATTCCTCCTAATATCTTTCATTATAATCAAATATATTTAAAATACCAACTATTTATTTCTTTGTTAATTTTTTTGAACGAATTGGTTTTAGTTCGGCCAAAATAAATTGGCCGCCTTCTTGAATAAGATCATCATCAATAATTATACGGCCACCACCAAAAGCTTTAGTTAGCAAATTAACCATATCCCTGTGAATTGAAGCTTGATTTCGATTATCACTTAAAGAACGGCTATTGCCTTAGGCAATATGAAATGAACCTAATATTTTTTCGTCAAATATTATATTTGAATGAGGTTCAGTAATATTGGGATTAGTGCCAATGGCAAATTCCCCAAGATATTTATTACCAAGTTCAGCATCAAGAATTTGTTTTAAACAAGCTTCATTAGTATCAGCACTACAACTAACTACTCTTCCTTCTTCAAAGTTTAATATTATTAAAATAACATAATAGAATAGTACCCCTTGAGGTACTATTCTAATAATTTATATACAGCAAACCCACCCAAATAATAGATAATGTTCGCATATAAACAAAATGGTGCACGTGAAGGGACTTGAACCCCCACGAATTGCTCCACTAGATCCTAAGTCTAGCGCGTCTACCAATTCCGCCACACGTGCATAATAATGGCTGCTCTTTTATAAAAAACTTTGCTTAACATAACGTACTGTTTTAAAAGGTTTTTATAAAACATTTAAATTATACTATAAATATTATGTTTTTGGCAATATTTATTCATAAAAAAATATACTTTATGATAAAGTATATTTTTTAAATAATTAAACTTTTATAAACTTTGCTTTTTTTTACGCTTATATATTATTATACCACCAGTTGCGATAATTATTACTCCACCAGCAATACCACCGTATAATAACCAGTTATTCTTATCAGCTTTTTCAGTTACTTTCTTAGCAACTGCTTTAGGGGCTTGTGTCTGATCAGTTAATAATTGAACACTACTTTCGGCAAGGACATAATCCGAACAATGCTCAAGTTCAAAGACAATATAACCTTCGGCATCAACAACAATAACCTGTTGTTCGATAGTTGCGATATAATTTTGAATCAAATCAGCATCAACTTCAGTGATTTGTTTATCTAAATTAAAATCGGCAATTATTTTAGCTTCCTCATCTAATTCTCTTATTCCAGCTAGATATTGTCTAATATAAGTAACATCGAGAATTGAGATACGACCATCTTTAGACACATCACCAATACCATAAACACCTACTTCTTCATCAGCATCAGCTAATGATTGTTGAATTAAATCAGCATCAGTTACAGTGATAGTTTGATCTTGGTTATAATCGGCAGCTTTTAGAGCTTCCTCATCTAACTCTCTTTTTCCTGCTAAGTATTGTCTTAAATAAGTTACATCTAAAATTGAAATACGACCATCTTTAGACACATCACCAAGACTATAAGGGGGATTAACATCATCCAAGATTGTTTCCTCAGGAACATAATAATAAATATTTAATTTCGTTCCCGGAGCAAATTTATCACCAACGTAAAGACTAATTTTAGCTTTACCATTAAGATCACCATGGTGTTCAAAAGAAACGATCATAACTTTATCTTGTAAATCATTGCTTTTGTTAAATAAGGTCATAATGTTATCTCTATTTGCTGAATCATCAAAGGTAATTGCGGTGTTAACATCAACAATTACGGGCTTACCATTTTCATCATACATTGTCCAACTATATTTTAATTTATTATTTTCAAAATATTCACCGTAGAAATTATTGATTTCTTTCTCAATTTGTTCTACATCAGAAGAATCAGCGGAAACAACTTTATCATTTTCCCCTAAATCAATTTGCACATCTTCAATAATATTAGCTCTAACTTTTGTTTTCGCAAAATCAAATAATTTTATACCACCACTATTACTTTCAAAATCAGTTCGATTATATTTACCACCTTCAACAAAGGTAGCACTTGGGGTACCTTCAAAAACAACCATATCTCCACCATAAGAATATTGCTCTACACCATTAACGGTTCCCGCCAATGGTAAAGAAGAGCTAACTAATTCCAAAATATTATAATTTCGATATAAATAATCAGCATTAGCATTATGGAAACTGAATTCAGTTCCGGCTGCTGACTCCGCCATATGTTGTTTAAAATAATAATATTCAGTATTAGCTTTAATATCGTGGTAATCAATATTAATTTGCATTAATTCATATACATTATTATACTTTTCAGTAAAAATTTTATTAATTTCGCTTCTTTTTGCCGATACATAGAAAGTTTGTGTCGAACTATCATATCGTGCCGATACTCCTTTAACGGTAACCTGATCTCTATTCATAAGATCTTCCATGTTAGTTGAGATTTCGACCGACACATAGACATTATGACCATCAACATTAACTAGGGTTTTATTATTAATATCGGCTCGATCTGCTTCTGCCGCTTGAACATTAATTAAACCAAACAAGCTGATAATTAACAATAATAGGGTTTTTCTAATCTTTTTCATTCATTCATCTCCTAATTATGATTTTACCATATCTATTTTTTGGTTACTATGTTATTTCCCTGGTTTACATAAACAGTTAACATTTGATTATAATAATATTTTATTAAATAAAAAAAGTTTACCTAAATAAACTTGTTTTTATATTGGTGGACCTCGTAGGACTCGAACCTACGACCGCCCGGTTATGAGCCGGATGCTCTAACCAACTGAGCTAGAGGTCCATTACTTGATAATAATAGCATACTATTTTTTTAGTTGCAATAGCTTTTAAATTGTTAAAAGTAATTAAAAAGCACGATTTCTCGTGCCTTAATTGGTTTACTGATTACTTATTAAGCATATTTAATAAATCGATTTTAAACATATCTTTAGATGCATTAGCTTTAGAAATCATAATTCCTTTATAAGTAGTTAATTCCGAACGATGACCTTCTAATAAAATATCAGATGGTGTAATCGTTGAAAGCATAACTGTTTTTTGCTCTTTATAGACAGTATAAATCAGTTTGACTTCTCCATGAACTTGACTAAATGTTTTATCACTTGGTAATTTAAGTTCATATGTTTCGGTATTAGCTTTTTTATTTTGTGATACTAGTTGACCTAAGAATTTACCATTTCTTAAGGCTGGATAATATTCAAAATTTAATTTTTTAAATGCTAACATGTTGTATTTTTTTAATGCTCTTTCTAGTTTCTTAAACTCGTTGTCGTTTATGTAATCCAAAACAAACCCCTTCATTTAAAATACCCCCTTATTTTCTGAATGATTAAATTATAGCACAAACCCCTAAATATGTCAAGTTAGTGTCTA
>DAOOOU010000038.1:0-5291 GCA_035387905.1 Bacilli bacterium
TTGTGTCAAAAACATGTTATTTTCATCAAATAATTCCAAAGTATAAGCCATATTTTCACCCTCTTTTATTTATTTTTGTTAAATGTTATTACCAACCATTTTTCGTACTAACATAGATATCAAAGTGTTGACCACTAACTCCAGTATCATATACTTTTCCTGGCCCAAGAGAAGTCATAACGACTGTTCCTCTTGGATACAAACTTAAGTCGGCAGCGATGGCAATATAGCCATCTTTATCTCTAATTGTTCCGTCTTTAGCTACATGACGGCCATTATTATTTAAAGCAGTTAGTCCGCCACCCGGTAATACTTCTTGAGAATACCAAGTTTCTTTATGACCGTTATAATATACTACTCCTTTTGATCTTGTTAAACGATTCTTGGTAACGTTATATGGTTCATCATATTTTAATTCGCCATCATAACCATTATTTTCTTCTTTTGGGGGCTTTGGCTCTTCAACTACTGGTGGGGCTTCCCTGTTTTCTGTTGTACTTGGCTCAGTCGCTGGTGGGGTCACAATAACTTCCGGATTTTTTTCTTGTGGCACCTCTTTTTCGAGTTTTTTGTCAACTTCCTCATATTGGGCAACAGCATTATTTAAAGTTTTTGCCCGTTCACTTAAAATTTCTTTAATTGTCGGAAAACTATTTTTAAAATTATTAAAAGCTCCGATAAATATTTTGGCATCTGGTCCTTGCCACAAACCATTTTCTGGTCTTAAACGATTAATAATAGTTTTTATTTCATTTAATATGGCATCGAATTTAACGGCGCTTTCTTGAATTCGTGCAGCATATTCTTTTGCTTGTTCTGGTTTTAATATTGTTTGCCCCATCTTATTCACCTCTATTATAATTATAACAAAGAATCGTTTTGCCGAACATAATATTTTGCCTAAAAATAATATTTTGACAAGCTTATGTCAAACAAAAAAGCATTAAACTATGCTTATTGTTCAAGATTAAGTTCAATCTCGGTAATATTATTTGCTTTAGCTAGAGCATTAATTGAAATCTCTTCAATGAATAGTGTTGCCTTTAAATCAGGGGCCGCTTCTTGATAAGCTTTAGCTAATTCAGGGGTTAATTCTAAAACTAGTTTCTTAATTGGCGTTTTTAAGGAAACGTTATTATTTGTTTTTTCACCTCTTGCTTGACTAATAATTGCAATTAATTCATCACCTCTTTTAACCTCTTCACTAAAAGTAAAGGTTAAAGGAATAATTTTTGTTAGGTGAATTGATTTGTTTTCATGATAGATAGCCTGATAAATTTCTTCCGTAATAAAGGGGAAGAAAATACTAAAATCTTGTAATAGTTTATGAAGTAATAAATAAACGGTTTTTTGGCCAGAATATCTTGCTTCCACACCAAATTCTTCGGGACGATATAAACGATGTTTAACAATTTCAATATAGTTATCACAGAAATTCCAAAAGAATTTTTCTAGAGTATTAAGCGCTAGACCAACTTCATATTCATCAAGATATTTAATAAATGTTTTCTCCATCTTTTGGTAACGCCCAATAACCCAACGATCAAGGTAAGCACTGGGTTCGATTTCTTGATCTTGATAGTCTTGCAGATGCATCTCAATAAACTTAGCTACATTCCAGAGTTTATTAATTAGTTTGCGGCCTCTTTGTAAAGTATCCTCACTAAAGGCAATATCCGTTCCAAGACGTCCTGAACCAGCCCAATAGCGAATCACATCTGCAGAATATTCCTTAATTAAATCCAAAGGATCATTTTTTGCATTATTTTTACTCTTAGATATTTTCTCACCTTTACTAGCCATTGCAAAACCAGAAATCATAACATTATCCCAAGGTCTAAGTCCAAAATGATAAAATGATTTAACAATGGTATAAAAATCCCAAGTCCGGATAATTTCCGAAGCGTTGGTTCTTAAACTCATTGGTTTTAATATATGTTCATAATTATTTATAGTACCGTATTTCATATTGATTAAGGGCGTTACTGAAGAAGTAGCCCAAGTATCCATAATGTCTTTTTCCGGGATAAACTCAGTTGCTCCACATTGACATTTTTTAATCTTAGGCTGATCAATTAAGGGATTAACCGGTAAATCATTTTTATCAGCAAAAACTGGGGTGCCACATTTGGCACAATACCAAACCGGAAAGGGTACACCAAAATAACGTTGGCGGGAAATACACCAATCCCACATGATATTTTCGACCCATTCATTATAGCGATTTTGCATATGAGCCGGATGCCATTTGATATCATTACCCACCTTCATAAAATCGGTTTTATGATTCATAATATCAATAAACCATTGTTTCATTACGGAATATTCGACTTCTTTACCACAACGTTCATGAGTTTGAACTTCATGTTCTAATTCTTCAATTTTAGTAACATAACCACCGGCTTGTAAATCAGCAATTATTTGCCCACGCGCTTCCTTAATTTTTAACCCACCATATTTTGGTAATTCAGGAATTATCTTTCCTTCTGCCGTAAAAATATGCTTTAGCGGTAAATTATATTTCTTCCACCATTCAATATCAGTTTGATCACCAAAAGTACAGCACATAACAATGCCTGTTCCTTTATCAATAGCCACTTTTTCATCAGCCATAATTGGTACTTCAAGGTTAACTATCGGTACTACGGCAGTTTTACCAATTAAAGTTTGATGGGTTTTATCTTGGGGATTAACAAACACGCAAACAATTGCTGGTAATAGTTCTGGTCTAGTCGTGGCTATCGTAAACTCCTCATTATCTTCTTTGGTTTTAAAAGTAAGATAATTAAAAGTTGTCGCTATAGTTTTGGTTTCCAATTCTGCTTGAGCAATTGAGGTTAAACACTCATTACACCATAAAGCCGGACTCTCTTTATGATAACAATAGTTTTTTTCGATTAAATCTAAAAATGATAATTGACTGATTTTAATCGTTTCGGGACTGACGGTTTTATAAGCTAACTGCCAATCCGTACTAACGCCCATTTTACTAAACAAATCACGAAATTCTGCTTCATATTTGTTGGTTGTTTCATAACATAACTTAGCAAAGGCTTCTCTTCCTATTTCATGAGCTTTCTTACCTTGTTCTTTTTCAACTAAACGTTCACTTGGTAACCCATTATCATCAAAGCCAAAAGGATAAAAAACATTAAAGTTCCTTAATCTTTTATAACGAGCCATCATTTCCGTTTGGGAATAAGAAAAAATATGACCGATATGAATTTTACCATTTACAGTTGGTGGTGGGGTATCAATTGAAAATATCTCACGTTGATCTTCCTTAAATTCATAAATATTGTTTTCTTGCCAATATTTTAACCATTTGGTTTCATTTTCTAGGGCATTATACTTGTTTTCTAGCATTAGTTTCACTCCTTAATTATTTTAAAATAAAAAAGCAAATCAATCCTAAAGGACGAATTGCTCGTGGTACCACCTTTTTTCGTAACTATTGTTACCTTAGAATATTTAACGCATATTAACGATATATTTTTTTGATATATAGCTCCCAAGCAACCTTCAAAGCTTTCTTTTATTAGTTTTCACCAACCACTAACTCGCTACTAAAAGTCATGCTTCTACTCCTCTTGTTCCCTGCTTTTCTTCATCATTATAACTTATCGTGAGGATTTTAGCAATAAAATAGTTGTTCTCTTTTAGTTATTATTGTATAATTATGATTAGAATAAAAAGGATGGAAGTGAAGCTTGATGCTTAAAGAATACGACTATGAAAATTCACCAGTTGTGGAAATCGCTAACGAGATGATTCTTGATGCTGTACACCGCCGGGCATCAGATATTCACTTTGATCCGACACCAACAATTCTTAAAGTTAGAATCAGGATTGACGGCGCTTTAGTTGATTATGCGGAAGTTCCTGATAGTATTAAAAAAAATCTTTCGACCAGAATAAAAATTATTGCTAATATGAATATTACGGAATCGCGTTTACCCCAAGACGGTGCCATTAAAACTGTTTTAGAAGGTAAAACGATTGATATGCGTGTTTCTTCCCTACCAATTGTTAATGGTGAAAAAATCGTTATCCGAATCTTAGACTATTCAATGAGTAATGAAGGTTTAGAAGCCTTAGGTTTTTCACCAGCTAATTTAACCAAGGTCAGAAAAATGATTACCGTTCCCAATGGTATTATCCTAACTACTGGGGCGACTGGTAGTGGTAAATCAACAACTAACTATGCCATTTTACAAAAATTGAATACCCCAGAAGTTAATATTATTACTGTTGAAGATCCGGTGGAAATGAAAATCCCTGGTTTAAATCAAGTTCAAGTAATGTCGGAAATTGGCTTGACTTTTGCTAGTGCCTTAAGAAGTATTTTAAGACAAGACCCGGATATTATTATGATTGGTGAAATTCGTGATGATGAAACGGCGAGAATTGCAGTTCGCGCTTCAATTACTGGCCACTTAGTGTTATCAACCCTCCACACCAATAATACTTTAAATACCATTGAAAGACTACTTGATATGGATATTGAACGTTACTTATTAGGTTCGGCTTTAACGGGTATTATTAGTCAACGTTTAGCTAAAAAACTATGTCCTAAGTGTCGGGCTAAGCGCATTGCTACTGATTATGAAAAAACTGTTATTAAGTATTCAATCGGTGAAGATATAACCAACTTATATACCCCTGTGGGTTGTACTGATTGTATTAAAGGTTATATGGGTCGAGTTCCCGTGCATGAAGTATTAGATGTTAATCCGAAAATTAAAGATGCCATTATTAATAATGAAGCGAAACAAGAATTACGAAAAATGGTTTATAAAGAAGGTAATGTGGAAACTTTACTACAAGATGGTTTACATAAAGTGGTTGATGGATTGACTAGTTTTGAAGAAATCCTAAGAATTATTGATATTGACGAAGACTTCGGAGAAGAAGATATTGACCTTAAGAACATCTTAATGGGTAAAAAGACTGAGCAGAATAACTCAGTAATCGATCATGTTCCAGTTGCTAACCGTAAAGACTATGAGGTTTTATAACTCTAGTCTTTTTATTTTAAATGAATTAGCAAGCTTTCAATCGGACTCATAAAGACAAAAGCTAAAAATAACCCGGCCGCTAAAAAGGGACCAAAAGGAATCTCGTTTTCTTTAGTTGTCCCCATATTATATAAAGCATAAGGAAAAGCTAAAAACGAACCGAAAACAAGTGCCATAAAACTAAATTTAATCCCTAGGACTAAACCAAAGATAAAAGATAGTTTGATGTCGCCCCCACCCATTGATTCTCTTTTGAAAACTTTATCTCCTAGG
>DAOOOU010000039.1:0-5225 GCA_035387905.1 Bacilli bacterium
TACCAAGAAATTTATTTAAAAGCTAATAGCCAAGAACAAATAAAAAAATATGAAAAAATGTTTAATCAAGTATTTAATCAGTGTTTAAAAGATCTGGAAACGAATAATCAAGAAGCAGTTATTTATCAAGATTTCTTAAATAAAATGGAACCTTCATATATTATTGAAAATTCTCCCTGCCGCATTGTTATCGACTTTATAGCTGGGATGACGGATGCCTATCTTGTTAAACAAGTTAAAGAACAAGCAATTGACAAGCTAAATTAAAAAGCATATACTTAAGATAGTAAGAATATCTTACCTAGTAAGGAGAATAAAATGAATAATGACCCAAGTCCAACGCCTAATGAAGTTGTACCTGAAGCTGTTAATCCGACCCCAAATGTAGTTGCAGATCCTGTTCTTAAACCACTGAAAGCAAGTTTTATAGCTAAACTTAAGACAAAGTTTGCCAACGCTAAAACTGCTAAATATCTAAAAATTGGTGGAATAGTTATTGTTGTCATTGCCTTAGGTTTAATTGCCAAAAATTTATTGAAAGGTGATGAAACACCAAAGTATTCATTATTATACATTTCTAAAGATAATGATTTAATGATGGTTAATGCCAACACTGATAAAACCGAAAAAATTACGGGTGCTGCTGCTGATACTGAAGCCATCTATGCTAATCAGTCTAATCGTTATATTCTGTATACAAAAGAATATAAATTATATTTATTAGATACGAAAAAACCGGAAGAACCTACAAAAATAGCTAAAGATGTTAACAGTTTTGCTTTTTCAGAAAATGATAAGTATGTTTACTATACCAATAACGAAAGTGATCTTTATATCTATGATATGAAAGATAGCGAAAAAATTGAAAGTAATGTCGATAGTGTTATTGGTACCACTAAAGATAAAATATTATATGAAAAATCAAATAAACTATATGTTCGTAGTTTAAAACTAAGTAAAGATGATGAAACTAAAATTGACTCAGATATTTACTACAGTTATTTTACTGAAGATAAAAAAGCAGTAGTTTATTATAATGAAGATAGTGATTTATATATATATAATATTGGTAAAGCTAAGAGTGAAAAACTAGCTAGTGATGTATCGGAAGTTGTTCAAGCTAATGAAGACTATTCAAAGTTCTTCTATCTTGATGATGAGGATTTAAAGTATTATAAGAATGGTAAAACAATAAAGATCGCTGATGAGGTCGGAACTGTATATTTTGCTGATGTTGATACGATGCAGGTTTTATATACAGAAGAAGATGACAGCTATATAAATTATGAGACCGACGATGATTATGATGAATATGGTTCTGGCGATTATAATTATGATGATTACGACTACGATTATGGTTCTGGTGATTACAACTATGATGATTACGACTATGACTATGATTATGATGATTATGACTACGATTATGATTATGATGAATACTATGGTGTCGTTGAAAGTGACTTATATTACCAAAAAGGTGAAAAAGATCGCGTTACGGTAAAAAAGAATATTGCTTTAACTGATGCGATTATTGATGATGGTAAAGCAATATATTATATTGAAAATGACGATGATCAAAATAAACTATACTATGCTAAAATTAGTGGTTCTAAAGTAAAAGATCCTGAGAAGGTAAGTTCTAAACTTTATAGTTCTGATTTTACCGTTGGTTATGATAAAGGT
Source organism: Bacilli bacterium (assembly GCA_035387905.1). Taxonomy (GTDB): domain Bacteria; phylum Bacillota_I; class Bacilli_A; order RF39; family UBA660; genus DAOOOU01. The sequence continues at coordinate 1,684 of DAOOOU010000039.1, forward strand.
TTATTGGTATTTACTGGTGATGAAGAAAAAGCTAATTTACAATTAATTAAAAAAGATAAATTAGTTGAAATTGCCAAAGATGTTTTAGAAAGTAATGTTCAAATCAATAATAATCAAAACAAACTATACTTCTTAACCGATTATGATTATGAAGATGGTGAAGGTAAATTCCAAGTTTATAATGGTAGTAAATTAAAAGAAATTAGTAAAGATGTTTATTCGGCCCGTTATATTCGCGATGATTTAATATATATTTTTAAAGACTATAATGATGACGAAGTAACAATGTATCGTTACAATGGTAAAAAAGAAGAAAAAATTGCTGACGAAGTCATTGATGTTCTGCCAATATATAATTCCGCAAATAGTTATTATGGCTATGATTACTAATAATTAATAAATAAATAAAAAAAAACAATCTAATTTAGATTGTTTTTTATTTATTAACGATTGTAGAATTCAACAATTAAAGCTTCATCAATTTCTTGATTTAGTTCACTACGATCGGGTAATCTAACTAATGAACCACTCATCTTTTTAGCGTCAAATTCAACATAAGCGGGACGAGCTAGAGTAGCACCAATTGCTTCTAATAATGCTTTATGTTCAAGTGATTGTTCTTTAACTGCAATAATGTCACCTGGTTTAACTAAGAATGAAGGAATATCCACTTTCTTAGAATTAACCAAAATGTGACCATGATTAACAATTTGTCTTGCCCCTTTTCTGGTTTTAGCTAAACCCATACGATAAACAATATTATCTAAACGGCATTCTAATAATTTAAATAAATTATCACCAGTAACGCCTTTCATTTGACTAGCTTTTTCAAAAGTCTTACGAAATTGTTTTTCATTTAAACCGTAAAGAAATCTAACTTTTTGTTTCTCTTGTAACTGCAAACCGTATTCGCTTTGTTTACGACGGCGATCTGCACCATGAATTCCGGGAGCATAAGGACGACGAGCTAATTCTTTACCATTTTCTAATACAGAAAAACCGAAACGACGAGCTTTTTTATAAACCGGTCCTAAATATCTTGCCATAAATTAACTCCTTTCTCTATATTTGCTATATAGTTGATGTTAAGAACTAATAATAGGGAGTCTGTTTACTTACTTTCTTCAGGGCAGTCCCAAATACTAATAAACCACAATGGTAACAAACACATTACTATTTTTCTTAACGCTGCCAAATACATCGCAAAGTTAATTATACACGATTTTCTTGGTAAGTCAATTATTTAAGATTTATCGTATTTAAAAAACAAAAATATGATATAATTGAAATAATAAAGGAATGATATTATGCGTTGTTTAAAGTGTAATCAAGAGTTAATTCCTCAAGCACAATATTGTGGTTATTGTGGAAACCCAGTTAATAAATCTAAATTTAATAAAATGGTTACTTATTTTAAAAAATATGCCTTATATTTAGCTTTAACTTGTGCTGTAATTTTCTTTGCTTACGCTTTTTTTCGCTATTATAGTTATCTTAAATATGCTACTAAAGAGGAAATATTAGCCGGAAGCAGTTCGCTTAATCATAGTGGGGGGCCAAATGTCATAAATGATCCCAATGAAAATGAGGAAGAGGAGATAGATCCGATACTAGCATATGATGAGTACGAAACAAAGAATTTGGGAGAAACATATATTGATTTTGATAATACTTACAAGGGATTAAAAATAACTTCAAAAGCTAATGCGCAGGAAAAAATAGTTAATGATTCCCAAAAAGAAAAACATAATTGTGCTAATCCCGATACTTTAGCGATTGAAAATGATATTATCGCTAAATATGGTATTTTAGGGGTTAATCTTTGTGAAATGGATGTTAGTGAAGCTCAAGAATTAGAAAAAGTTGTAGCCAAAATCTACGCAGAATTTCCTCAAGCCCGAACTAGTTTAACCAACTTAACTTTAACTAACGCTAAAGGTCAAAATTATATTGCCATATTTTATGGTGTTTTTCCTTTTGCCACTTCAAAAAACTATGGTTCTTACCCAGTTATATATAAGACCATTATTGGTTTAAATAGTGCTTATTATTTAAACTTGCCAATCTTAATTAGAGATGTTGAGATTAGTTCAGCAAGTGGTCATTTTCCCCCTAATGCGACTCCTTATAGTCCTTTAGCTCATGAATTTGGCCATTATTTATCGTTTTTAGTGCAATGCCGAAATTATAATTTAAAAGAGTTATTTTACTTTGATGGTCGACAAGAGGACGGCTTATATGATCTAATTATGGACTGGAATCAAGGAGTTGGCTCTCAGGCAATTATTGAAGAAGCAAGAAAGAATTATATTGCTTTATATGGCGAGATCAATAGCTATGATTTCCGTTCTAGTATTTCTAAATATGCTGTTTTTATTGATGAAAATAAAAACTATGTATATGATGAAACAATTGCCGAGGCTTTCCATGATTATTATATTAATGGTGAGCAAGCAGCTAAAGCGAGTTTGGAAATAGTTAAAGTGTTAAAAACTAAATTAGGAGTAGGTGAGTAGATGAAACGAATAGTTACTTTTCTTTTAATTTTTATGTGTTGTCTTTTAGTTCAAGCAAGTAGTCAAAAATTAAGTATTAAGAACCTTAACCTGACTTCAACCCAAAACCCAACTGCAATCAGTTCATTATTCACTAAAGAATATCTGATAACTGATAAAATAACTGATCTTGAGGGGTCCACAATTGATACTTTAACGGCTTTAAGTAAAAAAACCACTTATTTATTATTAGGGGAAATTAATCAAGATAATCAAGATTATGAGTTATTTACGGCCCGCAAAAAGGAATTATTAAATCTTCGCTATGCCCCAGATATTCCGCTAAATAGTGCAGGTGAACCGGACCGGGAATCCCAAGCTTATAAAGATGATTTAGTAACCGGATATAATATTCCGGGCATGTTAAAAAAATTAGCTGAATTAAATATTAAATATTTTGATACCGGTCAGATAAGTGTTTTAAAAACTGCTGATTATTATGTTACTAAAACAATATTAACCGATGTCGAATTAGAAGAAATAAATTCAGCAAACCCTAAACAATTAAATCAAGTAACCAAAAATCTAACTTTAATATATTTTTATAAAGCAGTAGCCAAAGATTATAAATTATATTGGATTATGGCACAGACTGATGATGCTATCAATACTTACTTTGCTAATGTTAAACAAACTGAAAGTAAAGGATTGACAACAAATAATAAATACTATAGTTCTGATAGCTTATATGATTATTCGCAGTTACAAGCTTTAAGTGATAGTGTAACGCAAAACATCTATCAGCAACAACAAAATAAAATTGTTAAGTTAGATACTATTTATGATAAAGCCGTAATGGCTTCAGCTACTGGTTTCTTTATTGCACCCGGTTATATTGCCACAACGTGGCATTTTGTGGAAACATCCTTAGCTAAAGGCCAGGGCATAATCATTACTGATGCTAAAAATAATATCTATGAAATGGCAGGCTTAGTAACATATTCGGCAGCTTTGGATATAGCAATTATTAAATTAAATACAGCAGTA
>DAOOOU010000040.1:0-5189 GCA_035387905.1 Bacilli bacterium
AATTTTTGCTCCTTCTACAACTAGTTTATCATATAATTCATAAATTTGCGATAGTTCTTCTTGGGTAAAACCTTTGTTAGAAAGGAATCCGTTAATAACCGTTATTTTATTTAAATGATTATTAATATCATCTAATGTTTTTTGATCTAGACTGGCTTCGCGAGCTGTTAACTCATTATATGATATATCGTATTTTTCTAATATTGGATCCATTATAATTCTCATTTGGGGAGTAATTCGATAGGTATTATTATTGAAGGTGAAATGATCAATATCTGCTTTTGTAAGTATTGATTCGTTAAATAATCTAACACAACCTGTTTCATCACTGAGAAAAGCATTTAGTTCATCGACACTAAAGGTAACCTTAGTTCCTAAATAACTTATTGCTACTTGGCCACCACCCATTACTGCTGACATTAGGAAGCCCATGATTGCTGCTTCAGTTATTTGCGAAGCACTATCTTCAATTGATATAGTTTTACCAAGGAAAACACTATCATAATATATGCTTAAGTATTGCTGAATAGCTTCGGTACCCGCTTCTTGGAAAAAGCCCATTAATGTTGATTTTGCAGCAGCGTTAAGTCCCGGAATATTACCAAATGATTCAGTTACTAGATCTGAGGCCCCGTTAGCTAAGCCATACATTAAAGAAGTTGGGCCGGAAAAGCCGCTATGAACTGCCGAATTCATGGAATTACCCATTGAAGATAAAGCCATTAATCCAACGCCCAAATGAGATAGACAAAAGCCTAAACTAGCCCCTAGTTCAGCGTTTTGAGTTGCTGCACTTACGGCAATTCCCACACCAATTGGAATAATCATATTTCCGGCTGAAGTACTAAATTGATAGATATAACGATAGATTGCTTTATATTCACCATTAGCCATAATCGTTTTGATTAATTCTGGATCTTGATTATTTGCTTCACAGATTTTTATGAAATTAGGATCAGCTACTTTTTCTTCACACATTTTGATAAATTGTTCTTCAGTATAGCCATTCTTCTTTAATTCAGCTAATAATGCCGGATCAATTAATTGGTTACTTAGCGCCTGTAAGATATACATCTGTTCATAATCATTTTTTGATAATGAACCGTCAGCACTAATATTATTCAATAACCCCTCAATAAAAGATACCATCCCGTCACCAATTCCTTGACCGGTGATTAGTAGTGATTTTTCGGCCCAGTTCTTGCCTTCTAGTTGTTGCAAAAATTTTCCGGCTGCTTCCATCCCTTTAACTTGGTTAATTGAATCGGCTAATAAAGCAAAGTAATCGCCCGCTTTATATTTGCCTTCTTTATTATAAATATAATTATAAATTTGAATTTGTTCAGCAGATAAATAGTCATAATCAGCGCCAATTAGTTCTCTTAATTTTGCTTCATCTACAGGGTAAGAAGCAAAATCGGCATTTTGAGTAACATATGAATATGGCAACAAGTTATAAGCTAATTTTAATGCGTTTAGAGTCGCTCCCTGACGATCTAATTCTGCTTTTTTTTCTCTTACATATCTTTCGAGACCTTCAATACTTGTAATTCCCAATCTTTTTAGTTCTATTCCCCTTGTTCCATTTTCATCAAATATTTCTTTACGCAAATTTGCAATAGCTTCTTCTTTTGTAATTAATTTTAAACTTGAAGCATCTTTGTATTCTTCTTCAATTCGAGCTAACGAATCATTATATGAATCTAGTATTACTTTGGAATTAGTATATTCTTCATCTAGTTTATCATAGATACTTTGGTATTCGGATATCCTATTAAAAAAGGTATCCATTGAGTTTTGAGCTGCAGCTTGATCATCAACACTTAAACCACTTAGGTATGATATTGAAGATACTTCTACTTCATTTACTTTACCATTATTCCAAAATTTTTTTAGATCGCTCCATTTGTCTTCAAACCAATCACCAGTATTATTAAGTAAGCTTTTACAACCACTAGCAATACTACTTCCTGTTTCTTTAAACCAATCGACAGCAGGGTCAACTATTTCTTCGCTTAAATAATCTATACACCCCTCTATTGCCGAACCAGCTAAATCAAGCAAACCTTTGAAGAATCCCTCATCTTCTGGTTCTTCAGGGGTTTTCTCTACTGCTACCTTTTTTGGTGGGGTAAGGGTATCTATTGGTAGAAACTGATTAGGCATTGTATTAAAAGTCATTGAACTAAATAATTGCTCGTTTTTTAGTTCCATTTTATGTCTATCAGCTATTTTTAAATTTAACCAATCATAAGTATTTTTTAATGTCGAATTAATATCATTAAGATTATTAGGAATCGAATTTTTTATCATTGAAGCTGAGGAAAAATCACTAGGAACCATAATATTTAATAGCGTATCTTTTGCAGTAGAAACAGATTTTTTACTTTGATCGATAGTTGGTAAGACGCTGTTTTTTATGCCAGCTTCATTAAATTTCATCTATTTCCACCTCTTTCCTAAAGATTATTATTATTTATATTATATCACGATTAGTAATTGTGAAATTAACGTGGTTTTATACTTGTCATTACTTTACGTTAAATATTATATTAGCTCTCTTCTTTATAATTTGAAGTAAATAAATCAATGTCTACATCTTGATTAATTAAAGAATCAGTAATTTCTGGTAAGTCATTAATGGTGGCAATGCCAAAAAAATCGAGAAATTCTTTAGTCGTAGTATATAAATAGGGATGACCTGGCATTGAACTTTTGCCCGCTTCTTTAATTAATCCTTTATTAACTAGTTTTCTAATTAAATAACTATTAGAAACGCCGCGCATTTCATCAATTTCCACTCTCGTAATCGGTTGATTATAGGCAATTATGGCTAAGGTTTCTAAAGCGGCTTGGCTAAGGAGATTATTTTCGGGATTACTAATTAAATCCCGGTAATATTCTTTATGTTCTTTCTTAGTTATTAGTTTAAAGGCATCACCTAAATAACTAATTCTTAAACCCCGCTCTTCACTTTCGTAACTATTATTTAGTTTTTTTAATAATTCTTTAGCTTCTACTTCTTCAACTTTAAGGATATGACAAACTTGGGTAATGGTTAACCCTTCATCCCCAACAACAAATAGTAAACCTTCTAAAACTCCTAATAGATTCATTTTGAGCCTCGTTTCTCAATAATAATATCACTAAAATTATTATCCTGTTTTAATAGTATTTCGTTATTTTTACTCATTTCTAAAATGGCTAAAAAAGTCACAATAATATATGGCTTATCAGTTTGGCTAAATAAATCAAAAAAGTTTATTTGCTGCTGATTATTAAATAATTTTCTAATCTCTTGAATTCGGGTGCTAACCGCTATTTCTTTTTTAGTAATTGTTGTTTGCAAAGGTTGGGCAAACTTCTGGCGTTCTTTAAATAATTGAAAAGCATTAATTAGATCAGTAACATCCATCGTTTTTTCTAAGTTAATTGTTTCATCCCAGTAGTCATTTAAAGAAGTAGGATATTTAGTATATACTTCGCTTCTTTTATCAGCTAATTCCTTAAAATTATTGGTAATTTCTTGGTATTTTTGATAGGCAATTAATTTTGCTTTTAATTCAGCTTCAGAATTAATCGTAAAATCATTAGTTGGTTCTTCATCTTCGGCATTAATTAACATTTTACTTTTTAAATGGACTAACTCTGCAGCCATAACTAAATATTCGCTGGCAACATCAATATTTTGATGTTCTAAATGATGAATATAGTCTAAGTATTGATTAATTATTTCCGCGGTATTTATTTCATAAATATCCATTTTGGCAACTTTGATTAAATGCAATAATAAATCAAGTGGTCCTTCAAAATCATTAATACAAAAATTATGCACTAACCTTCATCCTTTTGACAAGTATAGCCCATTGTACCCATTTCAAAACCAACCACTTTAGCGGCTTCGTTATTACTAAATAACTCTGGTTTTTTCAAGTCTTTTAGTTCATCAGGAGCAATCTCTGTCATCGTAAAATGACTGGTTATTGTATAACCACTATTAACATCAGAATATAAAGCCGAAATGCCCTCAACCCCGTTCCAAGTAGCAACTGTTAAAGCAGCTATTTCTTTAGCAATTTGATATTCTTCAGGTGTTAAATAATCGGTATTTAAAACGTTATTGGTATAATCAATTGTTTTTAATTCATAGTTGAGAAAATTATAAATATATTTTTCGTTATTCAAACTACAAGTCATTTTTTGATTACCTTCATCATCATGATTTAAAGTAAATATCGGATAATCAGCTTCTGTTAAGGCCATTAGCGATACCTGAGTGGTAGTTGCTGCTTCAGCTTTGATTCTTAACTTAATTTGCTCTTGAGCACCACTAGCTAAAGATGATGAACTATATACTTTTGCTCGACTAAGTAGTTTATGATCATCGTTATATAATTGCAGAAAATATTTTTTACTAAAATCAAATGAACTCTTAGCAACGTTTTCTAAATCAAAAGTCACATAATATTCATTTTTGGCATCAGGAGCAATCACGATATTAGTTATTGCCAGATCACTATTTTTAATTGTTGGTGTTTCACTCAATTTATAAAACACTTCTTTTTCATCTTTGTCATCTGGTTGATCGGGCTTTTCATTATTTACTATGGGATTAGGTTTATCGTTTTCACCGAGAAAATTCTTAATATGAGGCATTAATTGCGGCATAAAGAAAATAAAACCAATTAAAATCCCAAAAAGTAGGATAATACCTAATGAGCCCCGTTCTTTTTTTGGTTTTATTTCTAAAATAACTTCCTCTTTGCCAGCTAAAGTTATCGGCTCCTCAATAGCGGTTGTGGGCGCTACTTCTTGATCAACTACGGGGTTATTGTCAGTAACTGGCTCTGGCTCTTTAGTTATACTTGGTTCACTTACCGGTTCAGTTGTTGGTATTTCACTATCGTTAGGAACTGGCTTTGATTCAAGATCATTATTTGTATCCATACTCTATCCCTATTCTTTCATTGTTATTATAACAAATAATGAATAATAAAAAAAGGTTTAACTTTAAAATAAAAAAGAATGTTCTTAACATTCTTCTTCGGGTACTGAACCACAATCAATCCTTGATATCTGTGATATGTATTTACGATAAATATTATATAATTGTTCTTCTTGTTGTGTCGTGAGTTTTTGATAACCATTTTCCTGTTCGGGAACAGTTAGTTCATGAACACCAATAATCT
>DAOOOU010000041.1:0-5090 GCA_035387905.1 Bacilli bacterium
ATCTCATCACCGTCATTATATGCTTTGCGATCAGTGGTAATTTCATAATTATAGATTTGACTTTGATAATCATAAACGGTAACATAAGCACAATTTATTTCCTGATTATTATAAACTAAGGTAATTGTTAAGTCTGAATAACTATAGTCAGTAATTTTCATTTCCGTAGAGAAAGTACCATCATCATTTAAGGTTGTTGTCTTTGAAGTACCATCATCGGCTTCAATCGTAACATCCTTCATGATTTTGCCATAATAATCATTTAGAGGAACATATCCCCAGATTTTAATGGTATCAGTCTTTTTATAGAAAGGACGATCAGTATAAATAAAACTGTTATCGTTATATGAGTCCTCACTATTATCTCGGTCCTCTAAAGTCGTGAATAATTCACTACCAGCTTGATTACCAATTTGAATATAATTATTAGCATCTTTAGTAAATTTAATATTAGTTAGCTTAGCTAAGCCTTGCTCATTAGTTGTTGTTTGGTTACTACCTAAAGCAACTTTAACGTTAGCTTTTTTCTCACTACCTTCAGTTACCCAAACCAGCACGTCATTTTCGGTTTGGGCGATATAAACCCCTAATTCACTTACTTGAATTAGTTTATAACCTTTTTCTTCACCAGTTTCTAAATAACCTAAATAATAGCCTGGGGTTAAGAATTCATTATAGGTAAAAATACAGTTTGTGGCATTTCCTGAGTAACTGCCTATTTTTGTTAAATCAGCAACATCAGCTCCCAAATCAGAGTTGTTTAATGCTTTTAGATAAGCTGCTTGAGATGGATATTGATACATGGTAATGGTATAAGCACCCACACATTGGCCTTCATAATTAACATCCCCGTCATTAGTTACAATGGTTGGCTTTTCTTGAGGCGTAAAGGTACTAACCCTATCAATAGCATAAGATAAAGGATAGATTTCCGGATCTTGCTTTTCTTTTGATGATCTAGTTTCAAAAGAAAAACTATAATCCGCTTTAAGTTCATTATCTCCGGCTTTAAGGCCTTTTTTAATTGTAACTTCGTATTTTTTACCTTCGCTAAAGGCTTGTGTTGGACTAAAAATCCAAGTGTAATTATTATGGGTCCATTCGCCTTTAATATCATCGGTAATAGTAAAATAATCACTTAAATCTTCAACATTGTTCATTGAGAACTCAAGTTCAATTACGGAATCAACACTGGCTGAATACTGGGGATAAGCGCTAGTTACTGATAATTCTCGTTTAGTTTGGAAAGCCCATTTATAAGTTGGCGTTTCATTATCAATACTTTCGACAGTAAAGATATTATTATCAGCTAATTTTGTTTGCGGAATAAGCCGGTATTCAGTTGCCGATATTTGTTTGATATCATAATCAATATTATTTGATAAATAGACATGCTTTTTAACCGTTTCTAAATCAGTTTTCTTCGTTTCGATAATAAAAGTACTGTCGGGTTTGACGATTAATCCAGCCTTTTTCTCAGCATAGACATTAGTAATTACATCAAACTTAGCTGCTGGTTGATTAATATAATCAACAATAAAATAAGAAGCGATACCAATCCCTACTACTATTATTCCGATAATTGAGTAAGTTAGTTGCTTCTTATTTTTATGCCAAAATCTTTTTATTATTTCCTTTCCGTCATAAGTTTTTTTTGCAATTTTAAATAATCCTTTTTTTACCACATTGCCATCTCCTATTATTATCATCTTAACTTAAAACTACTTAAAATGCAATGAAAAACTAGTAATTAACTTACTAGTTATTATTCTTAATTACAAAGTTATAAGCGTCCTGACACATCTTATTGAGGTCATATTTTGCTTGCCAAGAAAGTTCTTTTTTAGCAAGACTTGTATCCGCATAACAAGCATCAATATCGCCTGCTCGACGTTCTACTATCTGATAATTAATCTTCACTTTATTTACTTTTTCAAAAGTTTTAATTATTTCTAAGACACTATAACCCTTACCCGTGCCCAAGTTATAGATCTTAATCCCTTGGTTACTTTTTAGTTTATTAAGAGCTTGTAAGTGACCTTGAGCAAGATCAATGACATGAATATAATCACGAACTCCTGTCCCATCAGGTGTATTAAAATCATTCCCAAAAACATTTAAGATGGGTAATTCATGAGTAGCAACTTTAACCACATAGGGCATTAAATTATTGGGTTGATTGGGGTTGTCACCTAATAAACCACTTTCATGGGCACCGATTGGGTTAAAGTAACGGAGAATAGTTATCCCCCAGCGTTCATCAGCAACACATAGATCACCTAAGATTTGTTCAATCATTAATTTCGTTGTCCCATAAGGGTTAGTTGTTTTTAGGGGTGCCGTTTCTTTAATCGGTAATTTACGCGGTTTGCCATAAACGGTAGCACTTGAAGAGAACACCAATTGAAAGCAATTATTTTGAGCCATCACTTGGCAGAGCGTAATTGTGCTTAATAAATTATTTTGATAGTATTTCAAAGGATTACTAACCGATTCGCCAACTGCTTTAAAACCAGCAAAATGAACGACAGCATCAATTTTGTGCTCCTTGAAAATCTTGTTTAGTAAATTTTCGTCTTGGACATCACCTTGATAAAAAATAAATGCTTGATGAGTAATTTTTTTTATTGATTCAATAACTTGGGTTGATGAATTAGAGAAGTTATCGATAACAATAATTTCATGACCCGCGTTTAAAAGTTCAACACAAGTATGACTACCAATATATCCGGCACCACCAGTAATTAATATTTTCATTTCAACCTCTTATTTATTTTTATGATGATTAAATAAAATATCCGTTTTCATAACCAGAAAGATAAGGGCAATCATTAATAAAGCATAAACAGCGATTGCTTCTTCATTATAGCCAAGCGTATACAGAATTGAGATTACGGCAAATAAGATGTTAATCGCATAAATAATTAAGACGGTCTTTCTAGTTGAGAATTTCATTTTTAATAATTGATGATGTAAATGATCTTTGTCGGGAGTTCCGATACTCTCACCTTTAAGAATCCTGCGGAAGATAGCCAGTAAAGTATCAACAATTGGGATTGCTAATATTACAATTGGGATAACTAAAGACGTAAGCGTAGTTGTTTTAAAGCCCAGTAAAGCGATGACACTAATCATAAAACCTAAAAATAAACTACCGGTATCACCCATAAAGATGGTTGCTGGATAAAAGTTATGTAACAAGAAGCCTAATGTTGCTCCTAACATAATTAAGGTTAGGGTTAAGTCTAAACCACTGGCTTTATTAACTAAATAAGCAATAGCCGCAATTGTTAAGAAATATATTGAACTTACACCAGCCGCTAAGCCGTCAATGCCGTCAATTAAATTAATGGCATTAGTAATTGCTAAAATAAAGAAGATGGTAACCAAATAATTCAAGGGTTCGGGGAAAATAACCTTAATACCAAAGATTGCTACATCATTTAAGATAATACCACCGTAAAAAACCACAATTAAAGCCGCAAAAATTTGAACTAATAATTTATATCGGGCTTTGACAGGGTTAATATCATCAATAATTCCCATTAAGACAATCAAGAAACCACCAATTAAGATGGCTAGCATCAGAATTGAGCTTCGACCATATAGCATATAACCTAAGATATAGGATAGGAAGATGGCTAAACCACCCATCCTCGGCATTGGTTTTTGATGAACCTTTCTTTCGTTGGGAATATCCATCGCATTAACATGGATGGCTATTCTTCTAACAATTGGTACTAACAAAGCACTTGCTAAAAAAGTAATTAAGATAACAAGCATTGCATACTGATCATTTACAACTAACTTCATTTCTTCCTCCTAAAACAATTTATAAAATATTATCATCAAATCCTAGTTTATCACGAATCAGGTAATTTGGTCTATTTTTTGTTTCCCAATATATTTGAGCTAAATATTCGCTAATAATACCTAAACAAATGAATTGCATGCCAATTAAGAATAATATTATAATAGTGATTGTTTGATAAGTTTCGATGCTATTAAATAAACAATATATTAAGTAAATAAGATCTAAGATTATTAACCAAAAGCCAATATATTTAGCTATCAACAAGGGTTTTGTTGTGTGCTTAACAATTGAATTAATGGTATAGCGCCATCTTTTTAGAAGGCTTATCTTTGATATTTCATTATTGCTATTATCTTCAAAAACAATTGTTTTTGAGGGATAACCTAACCAAGAAAATAACCCTTCCGTAAATCTTTCGCGTTCTGTGACTTTTAATAAGGCTTCTCCTAGCCGCTGATTAATTAAGCGAAAAGCTACTGGTTGTGCATTTATTTTTTGCAGGCTTAATTTATTTATTAGTTTAATCATCAAATCTTCAAACCGATTAACTGGGTGATTTAATACCGCAACTACTTGATCAATATTTTGATTATCTTCAAGATAATCAGCCATTGCTAATATATCCTTTGTATTAGCATAATACTTGCTACTAAAAAGGCATAGATAATCACCTTCGGCATAATTAATACCAGCTAAAAGAGCAGCATCTTTGTTAAAAGTTCGCGAAAAAGAAATGACTTTCACGTGCTTTTTATCTTTTTGGTAAACATTAGCCATTTCTAAATAGGTATTATCTGTTGAGCCATCATCAATATATATTATTTCATATTTCATATCTTTTAAATCATTTACAAGAGCAGCATACACTTTAGCAATATTATGTTCTTCATTGCGACAAGGAATAATAACACTAATTTTCATATCCTTCACCCAATATAATTATAACCCTTTTAATAAGATAAAAAAAGAAAAAAGCATAACGCTTTTTAATCTAAGATAGTTGGTTCTTTAGTTTTATCTTTTCCTTTATCTTTTTTCTTTTTCTCATTTGGCTCTTTACTAACTACTTCAGGTTCATTAATAACTGCTTCCGCTTCTTTTTTTAGTTCTTTATTTTTCTTATGTTTTGCCTTGGTATATAAGGTTGAGAAAATAATGGCAAAACATAATAACATGCCGATTCCAAAAGCAATAGTAATAATCATATAGTATTTAATATCATTATGTAATAACGAGTACTCTTCACCATTATATCTTTGCATTGTTTTAGCAATTG
>DAOOOU010000042.1:0-5087 GCA_035387905.1 Bacilli bacterium
AATTTTAACATAAATACTTTTTTATTTATGTCTACCATAAGGGGTGCATTTCATTTCTTTGCTTTTTTATTAATAATACATGCTGATTTTATTTGGTAATTGGTTTTTTATTACTTTTAATCATATTCTTGTTAATCAATTTTACTTTATGACCAAGTTTAATTACAAATTTCTTCTTTACCCCTGCTGGTAAATCAGCTTTAATAGTTCGCATCCAGTCACCTCTTCCTAAAAGCATTATAGCATAATAACTTATTACATATATTAATAATTATTATCGATAATGTCAATATAAGTAGCTAACTATTATTTGCTAAACATAATTTTCTAATATATAATAGGGAAGAAAGGATGATAATATGGAATATTTTGATGTTTTTAACAAGAATCGTAAACCATTAAATAAAGTAATGGTTAGAGGTACAAAACTAGCTCCTGATGAATTTAATACGGGTATTGAAGTATATATAATTAATGATAACAAGCTTCTTATGACCCAAAGAGCTCCTGAAAAATCTCATTCAGGAGAGTGGGAAGTACCAGGTGGTTGCTCTCAAGCAGGAGAAAGTATGGACGATACAATAAAAAGAGAAATCCAAGAGGAAGTAAATGTTAAATTAGAAAGTGCTGACTATAAATTGGTATCAACCCAAATGTATAATCAACAATTTGTTGATATCATTCAAACAAAAATTCCAGTTGACATTAATAATATCAAATTACAAGAAGAAGAAGTAAGTGCAATAAAATGGGTTACGGAAGCAGAATTCAAAAATATGGCAATTAAAAACCAGGTAGTAGCTTCCGTGTTAGATCGTTTTAATAAGTGTCAAAGTCAGCTTGATCTAAATTGGGAAACTATTAACTAGTTTCTTTTTTTATCGCCAGATTACGTGTTCAAAATATTTTTCTTGGAATTCGGTTAAAGCATTAATCTGCTCGTCACTATAAGTAACATTTTCGGGAACAACGATTAATTTATCGTCATCATCATTAGTCCGATGAATAACCGCAATACAAGTCCCTGTATATTCGGTTACTGGTTTAAATACCCCAAGAAGGTATGCATCTGTTTCTTCACCATCAGTACCCATTGTCCCTGGTACATAACCATAATTTACAGGATAATGGTAATTATGTTTGGGATGTTTGCTCCCCATTTGCCGATCAATTGCAATTGCTACCTGTTTACCAATATATTCTTTATTATTCATAATGTCCCTCTTTTCTTATATAAATATAACATATTAGTTTATTTTTATTTAACTAATATTTTTTTTATTTTTCCTGATTTTTCTTTTTTAATGATAGTATTGATAATATGGTTCTTTTGATCTAACGAGCATTTGTGAAATTCAATAAAAGGGGTAATCAATTGACATAATATCGTTCGATCTTCTAATGTTGCATTAATAAAATCATCTAGGTTCATAACTTCTAAACATTCAAGTAAACTAGCATCATAATCCTTATTATTTAATTGTTGAAACATTTGATAACGGTATGCATCGTGAGCAATTGCTACAATTAACTTACAGTAGTTATTTTGATCAAGAAAATAGATATTTGTTAGAA
Source organism: Bacilli bacterium (assembly GCA_035387905.1). Taxonomy (GTDB): domain Bacteria; phylum Bacillota_I; class Bacilli_A; order RF39; family UBA660; genus DAOOOU01. The sequence goes on from DAOOOU010000042.1 coordinate 1,576, forward strand.
AAAGACTAACTTCATAATTTGCTACTTCTTCATTTTCTTGGTTCTGTCTAAATATTTCAGCAACAAATCTATTTTGAGGCAGCAATTGATCGTCATATTCTTTTCTTAACTCTTTTTGTTTTATTATTATATCTTCACAAACAAAATCACGACATACTTCGATTTTTTCAAGAACGTGAAAGGGATTAAATATGTGCAAATAACGATCTATTTGATTACTGTTTTTTAAATAATCTCTTTTTTCATTTGGCTCGGCAAGACAATATTCAAAAGATTCAGCAAGAAGAGTCATTATATAATCTGGGTTTTGGTCAATCAGTTCCATAACATCATAGATATTATCAATTCCCATCAACTCATCAATATCAGCCGCTTTTTCCAAGTCGCCACTTTGCGCATAAGAATAGGTCATTAAATAATAATCAGCATAGATTAGGCCAATTAATTGAAAATATGTATCTGGTGCTTCTTCTTTAATAAAGTTAAAAAACTTAAATATTCTATTGTCTTGATCAGCTTTTTCTTCATCTTCAGGAATTTCTCCCAAATGAAAATCTGCATTTTGATATTCATATTCTGCTAAATCAGTCGCAAACTCTTCCATTAATTTTTCTCTAGTTTCGCGCCCTGGATTTTTTACTTCAATATACAAAAAACCCACCCTCTTTGGTTAATTGCCCCTATCATAACATAAGATATATTTTTTGCAATAATATTAAATGTTTTTACTTATGTTTTTCCCAACGATTACTATCGCGATTAGTAACCTTATTCATTTTTTGAGCAAAAGCCTCATTCAAATTAATTCCTTCGGCATTTGCCATACAAATTAGCGTAAATAATAAGTCGCCTAATTCTTCTACCAAATTTTTTTCATTCTCTTCATCTTTTTTCTTTTTATCACCATACATGTTGTTTATAACCCGAGCCACTTCGCCAACTTCTTCGGTCATTGCGGCCATTCTTGATAATGGTGCAAAATATGGGGTTGTGAATTGACTTGCCCAAGCATCAACTTCCGCTTGAACTTGATTCAAAGTAAGATCTGTTCCATCCATTATTATCACCTCAATTTTATTATACCAAAGATTTCTTAATCCAGATAATTTTTGACAATATTCCTAATTGATGCTATATTATTTATTATCGAAAGGAATGATTGTTATGCAAAAAGGCATAATTAACTGTGTTCATCGTCATAACAAACGGCATTTGCACCAATAAATTATTAACGGGGCAAGTGCTATTTGTAGTGCTTGAACCTGTATTATATATTACTTTAAGACTATACAGGAAACCTGGATAGTCTTTTTTAATGAAGGAAAGGAAATTAAAATGAAAGAATATACTGGCCAAACAGTAAAAATTATGATTTGTGCCGCATGCAATAACAAATGTAAACACTGCTATATACCATATGAAGGTAATATTGATAGCGAAGAACTATATACTTTAGTAACTACTTTAAGCAACAAGTATGAAGTTATATTAAATGGCACTGAGCCATTAATGAACCCTGATTATTTAAAGAGCCTAAAATTAATTAAGCAAAAGCTAATTTTAACTAATGGTTTAGTTTTTGCTAATAACCTAGCTTATTTAGACCAAATAAAAGCTGAGACTTACATCCAACAGATATGTGTTTCTTATCAATTCGAACTACAAGAACTTTTTGGATCAGTCAGTTTATCATATTTAGATAAACTATTTCCTCAAATAAGAGCCCGAGGATTTGACTTGGAATTAATGTGTACCATTTCAGCAACGAATTTTGATAAAGTCTTAGCCTACTGTGAAAAAGCTGTAGCCTTAAAAGCAAATATTATTTACTTTATTGAATATATGAATCAAGGTCAAGCAGTAAATCTTGATGAAAATCTTATATTAAGCGAAGCCCAAAAAGAAAAGTTCTTTGAATTAGTTAACGAAGCTAGAAAAATATATGATATAAATACCTTAAAGGTTACGCGTAGTGGTAATTTTGGGCCAGATAATAATGCCCTAAAGAACAACTTTCGCTGTGATGCTCTTTCGAATATGGTGATAATAACTCCTGATTATAAAGTTTATCCATGTAACTTTATGATAGATTACCAAAATGAAATTGGTTACTATCAAGAAGGGAAAATTATGATTAAGGAAGATCTTGCCTCAGACTGTACGCAATGCTTACGTTTAAGAAAATAAATTTTTTTTATTTTCTTTTGCATTCTGCTATTTTTGTGCTATAATTAGCGGCGTGCATAAGAAAATGGTGAATTAAATGAATATTAGAAACATCGCAATTATTGCCCATGTTGATCATGGGAAAACAACCTTAGTTGATCAGTTATTACAAAACTCCGGAACATTTAGACAAAACGAAGAAATTATTAAATGTGCTATGGATAGTAATGATTTAGAACGTGAAAGAGGTATAACAATACTGGCAAAGCCAACATCTATTAAATACCGCAACTATAAAATAAATATCTTAGATACTCCTGGTCACGCTGACTTTGGTGGTGAAGTAGAGCGAATCATGAATATGGTTGATGGCGTTATTCTGGTTGTTGATGCTTATGAAGGCACGATGCCCCAAACTCGCTTTGTATTAAAAAAAGCATTAGAAGCAAAGGTTAAGCCGATTGTTGTAATCAATAAAATTGATAAAGAATCAGCTCGTCAAAAAGAAGTGGTTGATGAGGTTATTGATTTATTTATTGAACTGGGAGCTGACGACAATCAACTTGATTTCAAAATTGTCTATGCTTCAGCTTTAGCTGGAACAGCTAGTTTAGACCCTGATATTAGTACGCAGAAACCTTCCTTTGAATGTCTATTTGAAATGATAATTAATGAAATTCCTGCACCAAAAATTAATAAAGATGCCCCTTTACAATTTCAACCAGCTTTATTAGATTATAATGATTTTGTTGGCCGAATGGGTATTGGTAGAATAATCAATGGTAGTTTAAAAGAAAATGAAATGGTTTCTTGCGTTCGTTTAGACGGTAGTATTAAGCAATTTAGAATTCAAAAATTATATGGTTATTTTGGTTTAAAAAAACAAGAGATTACCCAGGCAGAAGCAGGAGATATTGTGGCCATTGCTGGACTACCAGATATTTCTGTTGGTGAGACCGTATGTCAAATCGGTAAAGAAATTGCTCTTCCTCATTTGCGCATTGATGAACCAACACTCCAGATGAATTTCTCAACCAATACAAGTCCTTTTGCTGGTAAAGAAGGTACTTTTTTTACTGCAAGTAAAATTGAAGATCGACTATATAAAGAACTGCAACGCGATGTTAGTTTAAAAGTTGAACCTTGTGGGAATGATGCCTGGACGGTATCAGGTCGAGGAGAATTACATTTATCAATCTTAATTGAAAATATGCGTCGAGAAGGTTTTGAATTACAAGTATCAAAACCAGAGGTAATCATTAGAATGATTGATGGCATTAAATGTGAGCCGTATGAAGAATTACAAATTGATGTCCCTGAAGAAAATGTGGGGCCTGTCATTGAAG
>DAOOOU010000043.1:0-5073 GCA_035387905.1 Bacilli bacterium
TTTCGACACGACTGGTAATTGAAGTTAGTAACTCATAAGTACAAAGCCCACCTAGCCAAGAAGCAACTTGTTCAGTGGTTAGCTGCTCATTGTCCCAAAGATATACTTCAGTACCAAGCTTTACATCTTTAACGTGAGTTATATCAAGCATCATGGTATCCATACAAATTGCAATAACCTTTGCTTTTTGCCGATTAATTATAACATAAGCCCGACCAGTTTCTAAACTAGCTAAGCCATCAGCAAACCCAAAAGGGATTGTTGCTACTTTGGTTTTTCTTTGGGCAACAAAATTACGATTATAACCGACGCTTTCCCCTTTATTTATTGTGTTTAAAAATATTATCTTCGTTTTTAGTTGAATTGCTGGTTTAAGCTGAAGAATTTTTTTAACAGAATCATTAGGATAATAACCATATAACAATAACCCAATCCGGACCATATTAAATAGATAATCCGGATAATTAGCTAAGCCCCCACTACAAACAACATGTTGATATTGATATTTTATTTGTTCATTTTTAAACTTAATTAATGCTCTAGTAAATTTATTCAATTGGGCCCTTGAATAAACTTGATTCTTAGCCATCGCTAAATGCGTATATATGCCCTCAAGTTTTATTTGCTGATTATTTTTTAAGTAATTAATATACTCATCAATCTCGGTAATTGCTAAGCCACATCGGCCCATTCCCGTTTCAATTTCGAGATGAGTTCTTACCTCTTGCTGCGGCTTTAATTTTGGTTTAATAGCAATAAAGTTACTCGAATTTATAATAAAATTATTACTAATAGCAACTGCTAGCTCATTAGCCATTAAGGGAAAAAGAATTAAGATATCTTTTTGATAACCGTTAGTTCTAAGGGTTAAGGCTTCAGTTAAGGAAGATACCCCAATAAGCTTAAATTGTTTTAAAAACTGAGTATGATAATTAACATAAGTACCATAACCATTTGCTTTAATAATTGGCATTAAAGTCACTTGCGAACCAATATAACCCTTAATTTGTTTTATATTATCCTTAATCGCGGACATATTTATTTCTAATACAGAATTTGGCATTATGAACTTACCTCAAATCCATAATATTGAAAAATCGCATCGGCCTCTTCGTCATAACCATTACAATTAATTGTTTTTAGACCTTGTTTCTCTAACCAAGCTTTAGTAATTAATACTGGAGTATGACCAAAAGCAATAATTAACCCCCCTTTTTTGACTTTAGCTTTTAGGGTCTTAAAAATTTCATAAGCCGCTTTAGTCGTTACTACTTCTGAATTTAAGAACCTTAAAAACAGGACATCAACACTATTTGCGGCAAGTGGGGAAAAAGCAGCATTATAACAACCAGCTTCATCCACATAGTTTTGAGCATAAGCAATCATTTGGGCACTTAAATCGTGACCAATAGTATAACTCTCAGGAAATATCTGCTTTATTGAAGATAGAAATTCGCCAGTGGAACAAGCTGGATCATAGATAATTTTATGATTTAAATCAATTTTATGATTCAAAAGAAAAGTATTTGTAAATTTTCTTAAATGAACTTCACCATAACCTAAATATTCTTTTTTATCAGGATTAAAAGTCCAGCCTTCAGCTGGTGATTTTTCTTCTTGATTTGTCGCATAATCCCGATATTTATAAGGATAATAAATATCAAATTGGCGATTAATCTTGATTTCATCAAAAACTATTTGCTTTTCCTCATTAGTAAAAGGGAAAAAATTAATTACAATTTGGCGTTTAGTTTTTTTCCTTTTAGACAAAATACCTAACAACATTGGAGCAGTAATCATACTACAGTTTATCGCATTAATTTTATTTTCAATTCTTAAGCTTGATCTAATTTTCCGACCGACAATTGTTTGGCCATGAAACTGCTTAATAACAAAAATATTTTGGGGTAAATTATAGTCATAATCTTTGAAAGTTGTTAATGCTCTTTGCTTAATAGCTTTAATATTAAGTTCCTTAGTTATCACCAGATCATTACGATCAAAATATTGTTCTTGATAGATTGCTATTTCTTTTGGTTCTAATTCTTCATAATAAGCTAAAGGTTTTAAATTATTATAAGATTTCATAACCAATACCCCCTTGTTTCTTACATCTTTATCCCGTGTTCTTTTTCTTTTTGTTGACGAGCGAATTTTGAACGGCTCTCTTTCTTTTTTTTCATCAGGGTTTTATCTAAGGGCTCCATACTCGCTTTCATATCATTTATGATAAAGGTTGTTTCATTCCGGGGATCAGGACCGATAATATCAATTTGGGCTTCTTGATTTTTACTGATTTCATAGCGTGATATATATGAAGCGTATGTTCCTCGACCACTAGTAATCATTGATAACTCAAGTGGAAAATTCATCATGTTAGCTGCTGGAGCTTCACCTTCAAGGGTAATTTCTTCAGCAAAATGTTTAATTATTTCGTAGGTACTATTTTTTGTTGATAACAATTTTATGACAGCACTTAAATCTTTTTCGGGAGCAGTAATAATAAATTTAGTAATCGGTTCAAGTAATTTCATTTTAGCTTGCTTTAAACATCTAAATAAAGCTAAAGGTGTGGCAATATTAAAATGTAATGGTTCACTTCCCATCGAATCAAACTGACCATCAATAAGAGCCACTTCCATATCGGTTAATTCCCAACCATTTAAGCCTTGTTTTGAATAATAATTAATTAGTCTTTCAATTTGGCGTTGATATTTAAGGTGAAGGTAATCAGTTGATACTTTTGATATATATCTAAAGCCACTGCCTCGCTCAAGTGGCGTAACTTCAAGACCAACACCTGATACTGTTGTATATGTTGCTCGTGCTGAAGCCTTAATAGTAGGTACTTCCTTATGAATGATAATAGGGTTTTCGATATTTACTTTAATGCCAAATCGTTCATCCAACAAGGTCTTAATAATTTGGGCTTGAACTTCACCCATTAGACTACAAAAGATGGAATTAGTTCTTTCATTATATCTAACATTCAAATAGGGATCTTCTTCGTTTAAAATCTTTAAGGCATTCATTAACTCAATTGTATCCTTTTTTTGAAGAGGATTAATTTCCATTGTTAGTAATGGTTTAACAAAAGAAATATAATTGGCAAATTCGGCCTTGTTACCAATGATTTGCCCACATTCAAGATCTAAACCTTGAACAACAGCAATATCGCCACTATAAACTCGATCAACCGGAAATAATTTAGTACCTTCAGCAACTAGTAGGCCCTTCACTTTTTGGGTATTATTTTCGGCTAATTCGACCGTATCTCTTAAACCTAAATCACCATTGAGGATTTTTAGATAAGCATTTTTCCCATTTTCATCGACTCTTATAGTAAATACATAAGCTGCTAAAGGTTTGTCCAATACTTTAGTTGTCGTTGGGATATAACGTCCAATTGCTTCAACTAAGTCTTTGATCCCAATATCATTTAAGGCACTACCACCAATAACCGGAAATATTTGACAATTATGAGATAATTCTAGCACTTTATTAGCAATTTCCGAAGTATCAAAAACCTTTCCCGTAACATATTGATTCAATATTTGATCATCAACCATTGATACTTCTTCAACGACATCTTCAAATTTAGCATTAATGATGTCTAAACCACCATCATCTTTTTGTTTTACGTGAGTTAAAGTTAAAGTTGGAATATCCAGATTATTTTGTAATTCTGCAACTACTCTTTCGTAATCAGCACCTTGACGATCCATTTTATTAATAAAAATTATTACTGGTACTTTTTTTTCTCTTAGTACTCGCCAAATAGTATACGTTTGGGCTTCTATGCCTTCAACTCCGGAAATGACAAGGACTGCTCCATCTAAGACACTGATTGCCCTTTCAACTTCTGCCGAAAAATCGACATGGCCAGGGGTATCAATTAATTGGATAGTTTTATTATTTAACGCAAAAGAAACGATTGAATCTCTTACCGTTATTCCGCGTTCTTGTTCAACTTTTAAATTATCAGTAACTGTATTGCCACTATCAACGCGACCAATTTGATCAATAATATTTGTATGATAAAGCAAATGCTCAGTAATTGTGGTTTTCCCCGCATTAGCATGAGCAAAAATCCCTAAAGTTAAAATCTTTTGCGCTTTTCTATCCAACATCTTTACCTCCCTGATTTAAATTCTTTTCATTTTTTCTAAAATAATAGTTTTAATTAATTCGTTATATGCTACACAACTCGGTTGATCAATCGCCATCTTTTCTTGGCTTAGGTGCTTTGCTGCTGGACAACCCGTACCACAAAGATAACGATATTTACATTCCCGACAAGCTTTAAGATGGTTAACACTGCGATTAAACCAAGCAGTGATCTTTTCGCGATCAAGATCCCATTTTGGATAAAATGTTCCAACACGATAACTATTATTACCAATCCCGTGCCAGCATTTATAAACATTTGATTTACAATCTAATATGAATTGATTTTTAGCAGCAGCACAATGACGTAATACCGGTTGATAAGGTTCATCATTAAATATACTGTCAATAAACGCTGCCGGATGAAACTTTTTCTTAAATATTTTCATATTGGCATTATTATCTTCCAATTCAAAGATTTTTGCAATCCCTATTTGTTCATTAACAATATTGGTTTCACCAGAGCAACCACCATCTTGTAACAAATATATATATGGTACTAATTTTTCATTCTGACCAAATCGGGAAACCAGAGCATCAGCTAGAGCCGGTAATTCATTAATATTTGTGGCATCAACATTTACCCGTAACACTATTTTAATATTTTTGGCTAAAGCTTGTTCGATGTTATTCATAATCAAATCAAAGCTGCCTTTCCCATTATGAAAGATTCTTCTTTGATCATGAATTGACTTGATACCATCAATCGTAATTTGAATATGTTTAAGGGTATTTTGGTATTTATTAAACAGTTCAAGATAGGCGTCTAACTCTACGCCATTAGAAACCACATCAACAGTATAATTACGGTTTTTTGCTTGTTCAAGAATATATGCAACAGTATTATGATGAGCTTTTAAAAGGGGTTCACCCCCCATAATGGTGATTCTTATCTCTTCCTTTGGG
>DAOOOU010000044.1:0-5036 GCA_035387905.1 Bacilli bacterium
TGGTTTTGATCTTAATCAATTTACTAAAGAACAAAGAGCACAATTGGAAGAATTACCTAATAAGGATATTCTAACTACTAATTTTGAATTAATTAATGCTATGAATTTATCACCAATTGAATCGTTTTCCTTATTAATTGATAATAATCTAAAATTTAAAGTTCAGCAATTACTTGATCTAAATAAGAATTATAAAGACATTAAAAATTGCTTAGGGGTATTAGCGATAGATGTTAATACCATGCAAAAAAACTTTGACTTACTTGGTAACCATGGCTTTGATTTAAGGAAAATACCGCTAATTGTTTATGTTCATGGGCCTCAAATCTATATTGATAATATTGACCTATTAAACAAATACGGTTATAACATTGATGATAAACAGTTTTATAACAATGCTGTTGATTTATTAATTGATTCAGCTTTATTAACAGCAAACTTACAAATAATCAAAGAATATAGTATTAACATAACTAATAGTGAAGGAAAAATATATTTAAAATTATTAGCACTAGATAGCAATAAATTAGAACAAAATGCAAAGCAATTTATTGAGGCTGGTATAGAACACATAATTGATCAAGATCCAATGGTTCTTGCAAATGATGCCGGAGAAATTATTGCCCGAATTACATATTGCCAGGAAAATGGTATTCCATATCAAACCAATGGGTTAAATAATGATTATTTGTCATTTGTTTTTCACCAAAGTGAATTTGAACAAGTTCTGCAAAAGCCAGTTGATATTACCTCGTATAAGGTGGTGGCTGATCAGCCAGAAACGTTTGGAGGAATGGGACTATGAAATTTTTAGAAGAATTAGGATTTGATCCAAAAATTATTATTGAATTTGAGAAAGAAGTTCCACAACCAATTAAAACTAAGATTATTGATTATCAGGCAATTGTTAGTGATAATATTAAATATTTAAAGGAGATAGGGATTAAGAACTATACTGACGCTTTTATTAATTACTATGATATGTTCCTAATTGACTCAACAAATTTCCAAGAAATATTTGAAAAATATGATCGCGATGACCTAATTGATAAGCTCCAAAATAATTTGGCAATCATAGAGCATTTATAATTAATAATAAGCACTAAAATAGTGCTTTTTTATTTTTAAATCAGCTAAATAATGGTATAATTTAATAAGAACAGGATGATAATAATGGATATCTATAAAGGCTTAAATGATTGTCAATTAGCTGCGGTCCAACACCTGAATGGGCCTTGTTTAATCATCGCTGGAGCAGGTAGTGGAAAGACTAAAGTTTTAACTACTAGGATTGTAAATCTAATTAAAGAGGGGATCCCTGACTACCGTATTTTAGCAATCACTTTTACTAATAAAGCAGCTCGTGAAATGAAAGAACGTTTAAATTCTTTTATTCCTGATAGCCAAGCCTTTGTGGGGACTTTTCATGCTTTAGGGGTTAAAATAATTAGAGAAAATAGTGTCCTTTTAGGTTTAAATAATAACTTTACGATTATTGATAGCGATGATGTTGTTTCGATAATAAAAAAGATTCTCAAAGAAATGAATTTAGATCCAAAGTTTTATGCTCCTTCATATATTCGAAATCGGATTAGTTTTATCAAAAACGAAATGCTTAGCGAAGGGGAGATTGGTAAGTATTTTAATACTCCTCCCGAAAAAATTGCTCATCAAGTATATATTCGTTATCAAGAGATTCTAAGTAAAAATAATTCTGTTGATTTTGATGATTTATTAAAATTACCCGTGCAATTATTTCAGGAAAGGCCTGATGTTTTAGCAAGATACCAAGATAAATTCGAATACATTTTAGTTGATGAATATCAAGATACTAATGAGGTTCAATATAAATTCTGTAAGCTTCTTGCTCAGAAAAAACAAAATATTTTTGTTGTCGGCGATCCTGACCAATCAATATATACCTTTAGAGGTGCTAATTTTAGAAATATTCTTAATTTTGAAAAAGATTATCCTCAAACTAAAATTATTGCCTTAGAAGAGAACTATCGAAGCACAAATAGTATTTTAGCTGTTGCCAATGCGGTTATTAAAAATAATAAAGAACGAAAAGATAAGGCCCTTTGGAGTTCAAAGGGTAAAGGTATAAAGCCCAAATACTTACGAGCTTATGACGGAAGACACGAAGTTACTTTAGTAATTAACGAAATTAAAAAATTATTAATTGAAGGATATAAATATCAAGATATTGGTGTTTTATATCGCACCAACGCTCAAGCTAGACTTGTTGAAGAAGAGTTTATTAAAGCTAACCTCCAGTATAATGTTGTGGGTAGTTATTATTTCTATGCTCGTAAAGAAATCAAAGACTTAATTGCTTATTTACGATTAGTGGCAAATAAAGATGACGATATCAGTCTGCGCCGAGTAATAAATGTCCCTAAAAGAGGAATCGGCGAGAAAACGCTTGATCGTTTAGAAGCTGAAGCTAAAGCAAACAAGCGCAGTATGTACGAAGTAATTAAAGAAGGTAAAGAAAAAGCGTTTAAAGATATTCTTGAAGATATTATTAAAAGCAGTGAAAACCTCTCTTTAACAGAATTAATCGATACGATTCTTACTAAAACTGGGTTAGAAGCGGAACTAGAAAGCGATAAGAGTTTAGAGAATGAGTTACGGCTTGATAACTTAATGGAGTTTAAGAGTATTACCGCTGCTTTTGAAGAAAAAACCGGGAATGTCAATCTTGCTGATTTTTTGGAAGAAGTTAGTCTTATTGCTGATGTCTCTGATCATAAAGAAAAAACTAATGCTGTTACGTTAATGACCTTACATAGCGCTAAGGGTTTAGAGTTTGAAGTAGTATTTTTAATTGGTATGGAAGAAGGTTTATTTCCTCATGTTAACTCCTTCATTGAAGAAAGTGGTATTGAAGAAGAACGCCGTTTATGCTATGTGGGGATAACTCGTGCTAAACAAAAACTATATGTAAGTAATGCTAAACGTCGAATTCTCTATGGTCGTGAAACCTTTAATCCGCCAAGTCGTTTTATCTCGGAGATTGATGAGCAATTACTTGATATATCAGCAAAAGATAGTAATCTATTTCCTCAAGAAAAAATTGTTACAGCTGATTATTATGAGGCTAATGAGCAAGAATTTAATAGTGGTGATATAATAATGCATACAATTTATGGTCGAGGTGTAATTGTTGATTGCCAGGGTGATTTCATCAGTGTAGCTTTTGCCAAAAATTATGGAATTAAGAAATTATTAAAAAATCATAAAAGTATAAAGAAGGTGTCTTAATGAAAATAGAAAAGCGAATTAGTGAATTAGTAGCAATTCTTAATGAAGCTAATATTAAATATTTTCGCGATAATAATCCCTTTTTAACAGATAACGAATATGATAGTTTGCTTGCCGAATTAAAAAGTCTTGAACAACAAAGGCCAGATTTAATATTAGCTAATTCACCAACTCAGCGGGTAGGCGTTAAGGAAAACTCTGGACTTAAAAAAGTTAGTCATAAGATCCCGATGTTTAGTTTAGCTAATGTTTTTAATGAAGAAGAACTAATGGCTTTTGATAACCGTATTAGTAAAGAAATTGATAGTTATAACTATCTTTGTGAATTAAAAATCGATGGTTTAGCTGTCTGCTTAACCTATGAAAAAGGTCAGTTAATCTTAGGGGCAACCAGAGGTGATGGCACTAGTGGTGAAGATATAACCGCTAATGTAAAAACTATTAAGAGTTTGCCTTTAGTATTAAAACAAACAGTTAATCTTGATGTTCGGGGCGAAATATTCATGAGTAAAGCAGTATTTGCCGAATTAAATGACGAAAGAAGGAAGAACGGTCTAGAACTATTTCAAAATCCCCGTAATGCTGCAGCCGGTAGTATTCGCCAATTAGATGAAAAGATTACCAAGCAGCGAAAACTAGATATATTTCTTTATCATCTACCCAATTCACCTCAAGCAAACCAATATGCAACTTTAACCTATTTAAAAGATTTAGAATTACCCGTAAACCCTCATATTAAATTATGTGATGATATAAAGGCAGTAATTGATTATATTAACTACTGGACTGAAAAACGTGATACTCTACCTTATGAAATTGATGGGATTGTAATCAAAGTAAATGATTTAAATAGTCAAAAACAATTAGGCAGTACAAGCAAATATCCCAAATGGGCAACAGCTTATAAATTTCCGGCTATTGAAGTAATTACAAAATTAAATGATATAATTTTCACCGTAGGCCGAACTGGCCAAATTACACCTAATGCGGTTTTAGAACCAATAAAACTAGCAGGGAGTACAGTCAGAAGAGCAACCTTGCATAACGAGGCATATATTCGCAATAAAGATTTAAAGATTGGGGATTATGTAGCACTACGTAAAGCGGGTGATGTAATTCCGGAAGTTATTGGACCAGTGGTTAACCGCCGTCAAGGCAATGAAAAGGCTCTAGTTATGATTACTCATTGTCCAATATGTAATACTTTATTAGCAAAGACAAGCAGCAAAATAGAGTTGTATTGTCCTAATACAGATTGTCCGGCCCGTAAAATTGAATCATTAATTCATTTTGTTAGCCGTGATGCGATGAATATTGAAGGTCTTGGTGAGAAAATTATTGAAGACTTATATAATTTACAAATCATTAATGATGTTACTGACATATATAATCTTAATCAGCATCGTCAAGAATTAATAGAACTTGAAGGCTTTGGGACAAAAAGTATCGACAATCTATTGGCCGCAATTGCGAGTAGCAAAAATAATTCTTTAGAAAGATTAATCTTTGGTTTAGGAATTAAAGGAATAGGCACAAAAAATGCTAAGATTTTAGCTCGTAAGTATCTAACTTTAAGTAATTTACAAAAAGCTAATCTCGAAGAATTAATCGCAATTCCTGATATTGGTCCAATTCTAGCGCAAAACATTATTACTTACTTTGCTGATCAAGAGAATATAAAAATATTAACCAAACTTGTTGCTCAGGGAATCAACGATAAGTATCAAGCTCGGACAATAATAAGTGATCAATATTTAGCTAATCAAAGG
>DAOOOU010000045.1:0-4943 GCA_035387905.1 Bacilli bacterium
GAATCACGGATAACGGATTTTTAATGTAATAAGCAATAATAATCGCCCCAAAAGTACCGATGATCTTAGCCGTGGTTTTAATTGCTCCATATTTAAAGCCGATGATTGCCCCCATTACTAAAAATAATAATAAGACAACGTCAATAATAAAATAGTCACCAATCATTTAGTTAACCTCCTATTGTCATTATAGTATAGGAAATATTAAAAATAAAGCAAAACATGTTATAATAGACATGAGGTGGAATTATGACCATAGTCTTCAAAGTAAGTGATAATATTAAAGCAAAAATGATTAATCATTATCAAAAAGCAGCTAAAAGTACGAAACCGCCCTATGCCGTTTTTCAAGCTAATGATGCGGATACCGTTATTACTTTATATGAGTCTGGTAAAGTAATGTTTCAAGGCTTAAGTGCTGATATTGATGCCCAAATTTGGTTGGAAATGGAACGGCGCATCAATAACCGAATAATAGATATTAATCAAAAGAAAGAACCTAAACCCAATTCTAAACCTAGTTGGTATTTGGATAGTACAATTGGTTCTGACGAGGTTGGGACCGGTGATTATTTTGGCCCAATTGTCGTTAGTACGGCCTATGTTAGTGCAGAAAACACTAAAAAGTTAATTACTTTAGGGGTCTGTGATTCTAAACTATTAACTGATGAGCAAATAAAAAAAATTGCTCCCCAGTTAATGCAGATAATTCCCTACACCTCTTTTGTTCTTGATAATCCAAGTTATAATCAAATGTATGAACAAGTTGCTAATCTTAATAAAATTAAAGCTATTTTACATAATAAGGCCCTACTTAGTTTATTAAATAAGGCCGATTTTACTTATCAAAAAATTGTTGTTGATCAGTTTGTTTATCCGCAAAAGTATTTTGCTCATTTAGCGGATACTACCCAAATTGTTAGAAATATTACCTTTGAAACTAAGGCAGAAAACCGATACTTAAGTGTTGCTGCTGCTTCAATAATTAGTCGTTATTTATTTTTAAAAGCGCTTAGCGATTTAAGCCAGGAAATTAAAGTAAATTTACCTTTAGGTGCTGGAACTTTAGTTGATCAAGTAGCTAAAGAAATATTTCAAAAACATGGCTTAGCAGGTCTAAGTAAAATTGCTAAGTTAAATTTTAAAAATACTTATCGGGTAACCGAAAAATAAAACTGCAAAATGCAGTTTTTATATTTCTAAAATAATAAATTCTAATCCAAGATAACCATCAATTTTACCGGTTTTAAATTGCCAGTCAAGATTACCTAATTTAATAATTATTTCTAACAATTCTTGGTTATCATAACGATAAGAAGCATCCAATAATTTACTAAATTGCCAATCAGCTAGTTTTAATAATTTTTTTGCACTTTCAATATCTTTTTGTTCTCTCAATACTTTAATGTTGTATAAATTACGATAATTTTTAACCATCGTATTAATAATATAGGTAATGTCAATATTATTAAGTTCTAAATTATTTAACCTTTCAATCGCACTACTTAAATATTTATTGGTAAGATCATCAATAAAGCGATAAATATTTAATTCTTGATTATTAAATAAGATGTTTTTAATGTCATCAAACTGTGGTTTACGATTATCTTGGTTAAGATAATATAACTCAATTTTATTTAATTCGCTACATACTAAATCGTAGTCGTTTCCTGAGTTATTGATTAAATAATAAATAGCATGACGATCTAAACTAATATTTATTTGTTTACACTTAATTTGAACTTTTCCAAATATTTGATTTACATCGTAATTTTTTAAATTAATGTAGTGGTGTTCTTTTTTAATTAAATTAACCAGCTCATTTTTCGTTAATTGCAAGTTTTTATTAGCAATAAAGATTAGATTAGCAAGTTCATTGGGATTAGCTAAATATTTTTTTAATAAGGCTATTTCCTCATCCTGAGCTTTATTAAAAAACAATTCACTACTGCGTACAAAAATATTTTTTTGATCACTAAATAACGAAAAAGTAGCAGCTTCTTCAATTACTTCGTAAATATTATTTTTAAACATATCAAAGGTAATGTCTTGGGCTTCAGGAAAGACAATTATTGCTAATTCCTCATTAATTTGTTGGTAACTCTCACCAACGATAAGATGTACTGCCATTTTTTCACCACCTTAATTAGATAATATGTTTAAATCTATTTGTTTTATTATATCATAAATATCTATATTATTTCATGGACTATATATCTTAACTTCAAAATTACTATTAATTAATTTTAACTCAATACTTCCACTTAAATCAGTTCGATAAATATTGCAACTCTTTAATAATTTTAATACACTATTTTTAGGATGCCCATAACGATTATTAGCTCCAACAGATATAATACAATGTTTAGGGGTTATGGTATCGATAAACTCTTTACTCGAAGAAGTATTTGAACCATGATGGCCTACTTTTAAGAAATCAATTTGCTTAATATTATAATAATTTATAATATCTTGCTCTCTTTTTACTCCGGCATCACCCATAAACAGTAATTTTTTATTAGCTATATTAAGATAAAGGACATTGCTATTTTCATTTTCATTGTCATAATCTTTCGTATTTAAAAAATTCACTTTATCATTACCAATACGTAAAGATTCAATATTCTGATTAAAGGGAATATTTTTTTCTTCTAAGATTTTAATAAGTTCTAGTTCAAGTTTATTATAATCACTGACATTAAAGATGACATTAGCTACTTGAAAATTATTCACTAGGTTAATTGCTTCTCCCATATGATCATAGTCCCCATGAGAAGTTATTAGAAAATTTATTTTATTGATATTCCGACTTTTCATAAATCTAATAATATCATCACTGATTTGATATTTTTTATTTTTAATTTGCCAAGATTCTTGCTCAAAAGTTGTTATTCCGCCCGTATCAATTAGAATTACTTGCTTCTGATATGGAGTGATAATTAAACTGCTGTCGCCCTGCTTAACATCAAAATAGTAAACATAATAATGATTATCAAAATTATAGTGATATTTTATGATTAATAATTCGAATAGTAATAGACCAATAAATACTTTATGCTGGATTTTTAACCATAATATTAGTAATCCGTAATAGATTAACGACCAGATTATTGATGTAAAAGGGATGCTAATCGTTAGCCATTTTATTTGAGCAAAGAGATTATTTAACGAGTCACATAAGGTAACAATTAAGGCTAAGATGGAATTTAGAACGGGTAAAAAAATAATAATTATAGCTAAGGGGTAAACGAGAATGGTTATTAAGGGCACAAAAATTAAATTAGTTATTAATGATAAAAGATTTATTTCAAAGTAGTTAGCTAAGGTAATAGGAAGACTGAAAACTTGGGCAATCAGTGTTGTTTTAAATAGTTTACTAAGATAATTACCCTGATTTAAATATTCACTCATATAGATTAAACCAGCCACCGATATAACTGAGTATTGAAATCCAATTTGATAAATGATATATGGTTCAAAAATAATATTTATAACTACCGTAATTAATAAAATATTTAAAGGCTTAATATTAAAATCATAAATATCGTTAATTGACGAAATTAAGAAAAAGACTCCGGCTCTTAATAAGGAAGCTGGAAAAGCAATCATTCAGCCATAAGTAAAAATAAACCCATTAATAACTAAATATTTTAATTTAGGAGGTAATTTTTTTAATAAAAAAAGTAAGACGGTAGCAAATAGCGTGATGTGCATTCCGGAAACATCAAATAAATGAATAACTCCATTATTTTGTAATTGGCTAAATAATTCTTCAGCTAAAGCTTTTTTATCACCTAAAATAAAAGTATATAGATATCCTTTAGTATTTGGATGTTTTTCGATTTGGTTAACAATATAATTTTTAAAACGATAAAGTAGTTTCGGTTTGTTAACTAACTTATATTGATCAATTTTCATGATAAAGTAAATTCTTTGATATTTTAAATATTTTTGGTAATTAAAAGTATGAGGAATTGTATTCTTCTTAGGAACGGTTAATTCACCATTAACTCTAATCTCTTGACCATATTTTAGATGACTAATAAGGTATTGTTTTTCCTTAAGCGTTTTAATATAGTAATTAGCCGTTATATCTTCTTTACTGGCAATTAATATTTTTAATAAATTACCATCAATCTGATACTTTTTGATAGTTCCTATAATGGTATGCGTATTTAACGAATAACGACTTTGGGGCTTATAAAATTCTTTATAACCGAGACTATAAAGAATAGTTAGACCAAAGACAATTAACCAGAATATATCAGATAGAAATAAGTGTCTTAATTTGAGCAAAGATGGCCTCGCCTATACCACTAACAGCCATAATTTCTTCAATCGTTTTAAATGGACCATTAGTATTCCGGTAAGCAATAATATTATTGGCTTTGCTTTCCCTTATTCCCGGGAGAGTCATTAATTCTTCTTTAGTTGCGATATTAATTGAGATTAAAGAAGAACCTTGTTCAGTATTGTTGCTAGGAATCGTATTTTCTATTGGGGGATTAACTTGATCCTGTTCAAAATCAGTGGTTTTTTGATTTGTTTCAGCTTTAGTTATAATATTTGCTTCAGGGCAACTAGCTATTTCGTAATTATTAGTTTGGCATTCCTTGGTAATGACAATTATCTTTGCTTTTAATTCTTTTTTCGAACTAATAATAACCACCATTTCGTCACTTAGTCTACGACTCAAATTGATATTATTCGTTGTCGCTTCTTTAGTTAAGCCTCCAGCTAAGATAATTAAGTCGTTAATTGTTTTTTCACAAGCTAATTGGTATACTCCGGGTTTATTAACTTGGCCCTTTAAATCAACTAAGCACTGGTCATTAACCAATTTTTCCTTTATTTCTGCTTCTTTAACTATATTAGTTGCTTTTACTTCCGGTTTCTGCCGATAAAAATATATTGTGCCAATAATAACAAGCACTAATAAAACA
>DAOOOU010000046.1:0-4876 GCA_035387905.1 Bacilli bacterium
ACCATTATTTTCACTTTCTTCTTCCTTTATATCTTCTGCAATCCAAGCCATTGTTGTTTTAACTGGTAAAAAGCCGTTATTTTGATATAAGCTTTTAGCTTCAATGTTGGAATTATAAACTCCAACTTCAATATATTTACAATTACTTTCTTGAGCCCATTTTTTAAATTCAGTAATTAGTTTAGTTCCTACTCCTAACCCCCGATTTGTCTCCTCAACAAATAAGGCATCTAATCTTGCAACAAGTTCTAATACTGTATTCCCGTTATCAATCAAATAGCCATATAAATAACCAATAATTTGGTTATCGGCTTTAGCAATTAATAGACATTTATCCAAAGCGGAATAAACATGTTCATAATAATCACTAATAACACATTGTTCATTAACATTAGCATCATATTTTTTCTCATCTTGAATTAATCTAGTTAAGAATTCATTAGCTTTGCTCATATCTTCATTTGTTGCTTTAGTAATAATAACAGCCATCTTTATCACTTCCTAAGTCTATTATATATCATTTAATATCTATTGAGAAACATTATTATGCTGGATGATTATTATTTTTTCGTAATATTTTTGCTTCATTGTTAGTTGGCACTGATATCTTTGAAATATTATTAAGTTTTTGAAAAAAAGCCCAATATAGATAAGGGAATATAAAAGATCGTGAACCGCTATTACAAATACATACGTTTCTCGGATATCTTTTATTAACACTTACTAACTCATCGTTTTTAAAAGTTATGATATATTTATCAGCAACCTGTTTAAGATACATGACTGTGTCTTTATTAAGTCCCGAGCCCATTTCTGAAGGCCATACTATAGAGTTATTATTTTGATCAAATAAATCATTTATATCGAAATAATTATCGCAAGTTATCTTTCCCGTAAAAGGGGGCAAAATGATATTACGATGACCCGTTTGAAGATTATGGGTTATTTCTTTTGTCGCATTAAATAACTCCGTAAAACAATTATATAGTTCAAGATGAGACAGATCGATAATAAAACTCAAACTATCATCTTCATCCAGGGTTCCGTTTTCAGTTACTTCTAGCATTAGGTGATAATCTTGATTACCCCCAAAAATAAAACTTAGAGTCTTCCCTTGTTCAATATCGTAGGCTGTTACTCCCCTATTACGTTCACCATCTATTTTTGTTAGTTCAATCATAACTCTACCTCACATAAGCCTTTATTATAATATTATATCTAAATATGTCAAATATGTTTATAAAATAGCTGCTTTTTTGCTATAATCGTAATGAGGTGCAAAATGAAGCTAGAGGATTTTATTATTAAACAAAATAGTAATGAGAAAAACGAAAGTAGATTAATTAATGACTATAATTTTAATAGTCAACAATTAGTTAATGCTTTAGTTTGTGCTAATGTTACTAATGTTAATTTTATTGTTCTTGGTAATTCCTTATCTTCAGGATATTCAATGAGTGACCAAATTAAACCATTTTTTGATCAGAATGATATTTTAAAAAATTATTTAGCCCTTAATAATATTACTTATAATGTTTATAATTTTGGTTTAGTTGCCGGCAATAGTAACGGCAATATTCTAAATGTCTTAAATGAAAATAGAAGTCTAGAATATATTAAAAAGATTTTTGCCCATGATTTGAATTTTGCGAGTTCTGTTGCCAATGATAAAAAAATTGGAGCAGCCGAAATTAAAACCTACAAACAAACTGGCTACTTACCCGTGGGGACAATAAGTGAACAGGACTATCAAGACTTCTATAAAATTAATGAAGCGGATAATACAATAAAAATTCTTGATTTACTTAAAGAGAAAAAACCAGATGGGCAAAACATTGTTATTATTAATGGCTTTACTGGGGAATTAATGGATATGATTTTTCGCGGAGGAAAATTAGAGTTATTACCTCAGTATTTAAAAGACGAATTTAAAAATATGTATGCTATATTAAAAACTATTATTGCTCAAGATCATGAAGTCATGATTATTCTTGGTGCAGTACCTAATTTCACACTAAATAGAGGTCGGATACCAGTTTTAGGACCAGTAATTAGTTTATATAACAGAGCAATTAAAGATAATATCCAAAGTGTTACTAACACTTATGTCACAAAAGCAATTAATATTGGCCTACTACATAATAATGAAGGTCATATTATTACTGATTGCCATGGTAATCAATCAGAGTATCTAGCTTTAAGTAATTCTTTTGTTAAAACAGGGGCTGAAAATTTCTTAAGTAATCGTCTCTTTAGTTTATATCAGCAAGCATTTAAGAATTATATTGAATCCTATTATCTAGAGCCAACTACTAAATATAGTATTGATTACGGCTTGTTATCAGGCGAATTAAATGATATTTTGGAATATCTTATTACCAGTAATAGCCAAAATAATTCAAAATTACTAATAGGATTAACCAGATTCCGTGATTATTATAATAAATATTATCATGATTCTTTCTTTCCTACTGGTAAGAAAGAAATAAATGAACTTTTAGAAAGCCAAAAGTTGATCTTAAAAAAGAGTATTTAATACTCTTTTTACTTAATTATGAAATAGATAATAATTACTATACCTAAGATAATCCGATACCAACCGAAGATTTTGAAATCATGTTTTTTGACATATTTCAGTAAATATTTAACTGTTAAGAAAGATACAATAAAAGCGGTTAGCATCCCAATAATTAAGATTAATATTTCGGTATTAGTAAAGACAAAGCCAAATTTAATTATTTTTAAAAGTGAAGCACCAATCATTACTGGTAGTGCTAAAATAAAAGTATATTCCGTAATAACACTTCGATTCATCCCTAGGAGTAGACCACCAATAATTGTCGCCCCACTCCTTGAAGTACCAGGGATTATCGCTAAGAGTTGAAACATGCCGATTAATAAAGCAGTTTTTTCTGTGATTGTTTTTAGGGAGTTAATCTTTACTTTTTTTTGCTTATGCTCAACAAGAATAAAGATTATGCCATATATAATTAAAGCTAATGCAACCGTAAATGAATTATAAAAATGATCATATACCCAATCATCAAATAATAAGCCAATCACGGCAGCTGGCAGACAGCTTATAATAATCATTAACCATAATTTTAAGGTATCTTTTAATTCCTCTTGCTTTTTGTTTAAAGGGTTAATCTTATTAAAAAAGACAAATAAAACAGCTAAGATAGCCCCTAATTGAATAAAAACTAAAAATATTTCTTTAAATTCGCTTGTTATATTTAATTTAATAAATTCATCTAATAATATCATATGACCCGTTGACGAGATTGGTAACCATTCAGTTATTCCTTCGACTATACCAATAATTATTACCTTTAAGATTTCTATTATGTGCATGTTATCACCTTGGTTCATTATAACATAAAAATAATTAAAAGTTGCCTTTTAATTACTTAATTACTCTTGAATAACTATTTCTTCGTAACTTAATCTTGGTCTAGGAATTGGTTCTTCAGCAGCATAACCAATGGCGACTGCTGTTGATAAATCCATATCCGTAATCTTTAAATATTCGTTTATTTCATCCTTCACATACATGACATCACATATCCATAAAGAACCTAAACCTAAATCAGTAGCTGTTAAGCAAATATTTTCTACTGCGGCGCCAATTGATAAGACATCACTATTAATATTAGGACTATCTGATTTCTTATATACCATAATTAGTACTGGAGCTTGCTTAATAACAAGCGCTGTTGGTAATACACTATTTTTATTTATTGTCCCAATTTGATCTTTAAAAGATTTATTATTTTCGTCCCATTTTAGCATTATATCAGCAATCGCATCTTTTTGATCATTCTTTAGAACAATAAAACGCCAGGGTTGTCGATTTTTGGCAGAAGGAGCAATTCGAGCTGATTCTATCATAAAAAGCATAACTACAGACAATCATTATTTTCATACTATATCCTTTTTCTTAAATGTTATATTCTTCTCTAAACTAATACCTTTTGCATAGGGGCTTCTTCATTTTCTTCTAAATGTCTATATTGAGGCGGTCTAATTTTATGAAGTTTTTTAATGAAATTAACTTCATTAATAATATTTATTGCTTGTTCATATGGTAATCTCGCCAATATTTCGGCATCACTTATAAATAATAGTTCGTCTAAATAAAACACCGGTTCATCATCATCTTCTTCGCTACGACAAAAATTAATAATATCCCATTCCCAATAATCAACTATCGCATCATAAGTAGTATCATCAGCAAAAAAATCATATACTAATTTGGGCATTTCGTTTGCAAAATTAGGGTTTTTTAAAAGATAGTACCGAATATCAAACTCTCCTCTACCATGGGCTTGATTCGTATTCATACTAGCAAATATCCCAGCAACATAAGTATTAAATGTCTTTGCTCCCATAAGACCAAATTCAGGAGCGATGACCGTTATATCATCACTAATGCCTCTTGCAGCTAAGTCTTGTTCATAATTAACCATTAGATTTTGATGTTCTGTTGTGCCAATTTTATGCATAGCTTCCTCTATCGCAAAGGCTTTTTGGTCAGCGGTTAATTCAAGACTCTCATTAAGTAAGGTCTTTAGTAAAAATGAAGATCCTCCATTAGCATAACCGTCTAAGACAATTCTTGCTAAATCGGTATTAGCATATATTTTATTTACTAAATCTTGATATAGT
This sequence comes from Bacilli bacterium, assembly GCA_035387905.1. Lineage (GTDB taxonomy): Bacteria > Bacillota_I > Bacilli_A > RF39 > UBA660 > DAOOOU01. The sequence goes on from DAOOOU010000046.1 coordinate 4,669, forward strand.
TTATTATCAACACTATCATCAAAAAAACTTATTTGATTAGGATCTGTTTTTTGAAATAGATTATGATCGATTAACATACATTCGGCAATAGCACTTGCTAAAAATGTATCTCTTTCACCCCATTTATCTTTTACGACGCTTGTTGCAAGTTCTAAGATTCTTTTATTTCCTTTAATACTATTCCATATTTGTTCTACTTTAGCAGCAT
>DAOOOU010000047.1:0-4783 GCA_035387905.1 Bacilli bacterium
AACTAGGGTTTCATTAATCTTTTTTATGTGTCTAGTTTTTATTGACTACTTCACATAAGTTACTTTTTTATTTGTAATTAATAAGAATTATTGTATTGGCAAATACTATCAATCATTTCGCCTTTACCAACATATTCATAAGTACCATCATTATCATAATTATACCAATTACCATAACCGTCATCATAAACGTTATCACATTGTGCGGCATCAAATATAGAATGATGGTTTTCATCATACACTTCTTCATAATTTTTGTCTTCAATTATGACTTCTTGATCAAGGTATAAGCGGTCTTGAAGTTCAGTAATTATATAAGTTTTTAAATCAGTCCAGCCCGCTAAAGTTTTAACTTCTGTTTCAAACTCAGTACCAGCAATATTTGCCATAATACTATCAGCAATCGTTCCTTGCATTACTTCAGTAATAGCTGTTGTTTCATAGTAGTCAGTAACCGTTTTTTTCGTTACTTTAGCCCCAATTTCAATAGTACCAGTAACATTGTATGTTTCACCAAAGATGTTTCCTTCAAAGGTTACATTATACTTATTATCGCTTACTTTCTTCAGGTCAAGGTTAATATCTAGGTATTGCTCAATATTGATTACCAGAGTAATATCACTTTCATTCATTTTAATTGATCCACTACCAGCTATTCCCACATTATCACTATTCAATTTAAATGTTAAATCAATGTTATTATTTTCTAAATCGAATTCTTTAACTGTACCCGTGACATAGTCTTTACCTTCAACACTAAGGGCATAAGTACTTTCATCTTCAGTATTATCGATAACTAAAGCATAACCGCTATCAACTTCATCACTCATTGCACAGTAAGTAGTAATATCTTCATAATCCGAATAGAAGAATACTGTTTCATCTTCAACAACAAATTCAAATTTAACAAAGTTCTTTAATAAACCATCAGTATATATGTTTAGTGCAGTTCCTTCTTCAATATCACTTAAATCAGCATCTTCACCAAAGTCTTCAATTTGTTTAATTAAATCTTTTTTATCAATTTCTAAACCATATAGATTAGCATACTCAACAGCAATTTTTAATAATTCATCATCTTCGGTTACCCCTTTAACAAAAGCGTCAAGGAGGATTTGTAAGTTTTCTTCATTAAGAACGATAGATGTTTTATTGACCTTAACTATCTCATCACCAATTTCAATTTCTTCACTACTATTTTCATACTTAAGATCATCAAGGGCATCAACAAAGATATCACTTAATTTTTGAATAACAACACTCATATCTTTAGCAACATCATTATCTGATAAACCTTCAAGATCACCCGTACTTAGACCGCTTGTGATATCGGAAAAGCTAAACTCTTCATTATATCTAATTGGTTTATCAAGATAGCCTTCTAAAAAGCGGAATGTATAATTGTCTTGATAAGCAGTAGTTAAACTGGCTAGTGTCTTTGTTTCTTCAATAAAGGCCGTAGTCATATATGCTACTTCATTATCAAGATCAAGAGCAAGTTCATAATCTGTTGTATAGCCTTTATCTTGATCTAAAGTACCTTTAGCAACAACACTATTAGCAGTCATAGCTTTTGAATAATATTCGTTACTTTCAACACCAGTTAGTAAGTTATTAACGTTTTTTGTTGCTTTAGTAATAACTTTTTTAAAGATACTTTGGGGACTATAAACTTTGGTATAAGCAAAATAACCACCGCCACAAATAACTAATATTACTAAGGCAATAATTAAGAATACTTTTATTTTTCCTTTCTTTTTCTTATTAAACTCAAAACTAGGTTGTTTTTTGTCTAATTCAGGGGTTTTAATGGGCAATCCTAAGTCAGGAGCAGCATTGTTACCAACATTTACTTGGGGTGTTGGTTCTGGTGCTGGCTCAAGCATTGGTTGTCCGGGATTTTCATTTAACATGATATGTTCACGTCTTCCTTTCTATCATAAGAATATAATAACATATCTTTATTAATAAAAAAAGTATAAACCAAAAAAAACCAAAGACTAATCTTTGGTTAAAAATACAAAATTATATTGTTAATTAGTATGATAACAGAAACTAAACGGATATGTTTCGTTGGTATAGAATGATTCCAATGGACTAAATGGGGTTAAAGTATTATTTTTATTATAAGTATAAAATCTTTCGCCATCAGTAAATAGTTCTGCTGGATGATATTCGTAATAGTCACATTCATCTGAAGCAATAAGCGGTCCAGTTTCGCTATAAATTAATTTATCCAAACTATTAATTAATACTTCAGTAATATAACCCTTACCACTCTCAAATAATGTGCCTGGGGTTGTGCCACTTAGAGAATTACTTGTCTTATTAATAATTGAAGCGATTTCATCATCCGTTAGATCATAATAATATTTAGCATTTGTGGCATCTAATTGGGCAACCGGTATATTATTAGTAATGGTCATTGTATTGCTAAGTTTAGCATCTACCTTGTAGCCCATGATATCAGCATCCGCATCTATAGAGAAGCTTAGAGCTATTTCGTTTGGTCCGGATTTAGTCATACTAAATGGGATATCAACATCTAAAGTACCTCCAGCATCCATTTCAACATTGCCAACGATATAGAGTGATATTGTCCCTGTCCATGTCTTATTGGCATAAGCCGATTTGATGCCTAATTCAACTTTAAACGGAAGGAGACCAACGTCATCAAGATTAACGATTAAGTCTAAATCGATATTACCTGAACTAAGACTTCTAATTTTTGCTTCAAGAATAGTAATATCGGCCATAATCAATTTTAAGTTATCTTCAGTTTCGCCTTTAGCATATACAATCTGAGCTGGTGCTCCAAATAACATTTCAGTAGCAATTATTACTTTATCGTTGTAATTTGTATAATTACCAACTTCGGTTTCACCATCAAAAACGGCTACTTTTACTACATCTCTAAAGAAGAGAGTGCCTTTAGTATAAACTGCTAAATTGATATTAGAACCTAAATAAGTAGCACTTTCTAGTTCATTAACATAAGCGGTAAGGGTATCTTTAATATCCTTCTCGGGAGTACTCATATATTGAGCTAGTTTTGTTAACAATTTTTGATTATCTAAAATCCCGTTTAGAACATGATTAAGGATTACTTTTGAATTTTCGTTATTTAAAGCTAGAGTGTATTTTGTAGCTTCAAATTCACTACCATCAATCGTAATTGTTTCTTTTACTGGATCTTCAAAATCAACATCAGTTAATGAACCATCAATTAAATCCTTAATTGATTTAACAATATATTGGGAATCCTCAGTAGTCATTTTTGAATTGCGAAATGCCTTAATATATGAAGTAATCATTTCAAAGGGAATTGACTTTTCAATATCATTTAAATCCATTTTAAGGTTTTTATCAAATATCTTACCAACTTTTTGGCTACCAGTTAAAGCAACAAGCAATTGATTATCTTTATAACCGGCAAGAATATCAATTAATTTAGCACCGCTAAAGCTAACACCTAAACCGGCTTCAGCCTTCCTGTTTTTTAAATCTAGCCCTATATCATAATTGAAATCAAAATTTGAAACTTGATTTACAAACTCAACATCAGCTGATTCGATGTCAGCATTAAATGAACCTTTAGCAATAACTGGTTCAGTAGCAAAGTTTATATCAAAATCATTACCACTAACATTATTCAACGCCCAACTAAACCCTTTATAATATTTATCTAGTAAGGCACCGAAGATAAAACGGGGACTAGTTGTGACATAGAATAGTATTCCGGTTAAGGCGATAACCGCTAAGGCAATCGAACCGATAATAACTCTTGTCTTCCTCACTTTATTTTTTTTCTTTTCATTATTTACTTTCATCTTTTTATTCCAACTCTCTATAATAATCATATTCATTATAATAGTATCACAAAGTACTTTGATAACAAAATAAAATATTTAATAATTAACATTATTTTGTTATAATAGTGTAAAATAAAGAGAGAAAATAGTAGGGTATTTAAGAAAGAGGGTAGTTAATGGCATCAGCAGTAATCCACTTGTGTGTTGCTAAGAAAATTAACGAATATTTAAAGATGGATGAAAAATTACTTTTATTAGGTGCTATCGCCCCTGATATTAGTAAGTTAGTTAATCAACCTAAATATATCTCGCATTTTTTAGATGGCACTGATGAAGATGGGATTCCTAATACAGAGCGTTTTTTAAGTAAATATGCTTCAGAGTTAAATAAACCATTTGAAATGGGTTATTATATTCATCTCTTAACCGATAAATATTGGTTTCGGGATTATATTTATAAATTCATTAATCGTTATGGTCAAGCCGAAGAAGAAAAAGATTTAACTTATACTGGTATTAAAAATTTAATCTATCGGGATTATACTAACTTAAATATCGATTTAATCGATGAATATGAAATAGCTCTTGATCTTTTTAGTAATGAATTTACTTATCCTAAATCAGTAATTAGCGAAATTCCCATGGATAAAATAGATATCTTAATTGAAAAAATGGGCTTGATAATTATTGAATCAAAGAAAGGTAAGAAAATTGTTTTTGACTTAATAGATATTAATCTCTTTATTAATGATTGTACCCAAAAAATTATTAATGAAATTAAACGTTTAGAACTTAAATAAGGCTAAACATATATATAGATAGCTAATTGACTATCGAATCAAAATCAACTATATTATTAATAAGGATAATAGGTGAGATCATGAAAAAAAAATATTTAATGCTTTTATCATTTTCTGGATTATTTTTAATTCTGATTTTAGGCATCGGTATTAGTTATTATCTCTATCGCT
>DAOOOU010000048.1:0-4613 GCA_035387905.1 Bacilli bacterium
GAACGCCTTGATTTAAGTGCTATTCCTGGAGTAAAAGTCGATAAATACCCCACCAGTGGAATGTTTATCGACTTTTACTCCAGGAATAGCACTTAAATCAAGGCGTTCTCCACTATTAACCATAGCGGTTGTTAAAACTGTTGTTTCCACTTCAGTCATGCCATTTAAACAAATTGCCATTAATAATGAACTCATTTGATAATCTTTAATCTTATCATTCATATATTCTGTAATAATAAATTCTATTTCTTCCTTTGTTAAAGCTTGGTTTAATCTTTTTTTGTTTATTAATTCAACTATCTCCACTATAATCACCTATGATAATTATAGCATTGTCTCTTATTCATTTCATTAATAAAAGAAGAAAGCTGTAAAAATAAAAATTTTTACAGCTAAAATTATTAATGGCGTCCTCGATTGGAATCGAACCAACGGCCTATCCCTTAGGAGGGGATCGCTCTATCCGACTGAGCTACGAGGACAGCACAAAAGTATTATAGCATAAAAAAATTAATCCGCGGTTGAATTAATTTTTTATTCCAAATAATATAATTATCCTTGAATATTTTGTTGAAGAGCTTTATCAGCTTCACCCCATTGGGTAACAACACTACTGGTTAAGAACTTAGAATAAGCTTCAATTAAGGTATAAAAGCCTTCAAACTTTCCGGCTAATTCTTTAAATTTTGTTTCTAGACTAGCAGCAGCATCACTCTTCCAAGTATCTGATTGATTAACCTTGGCCATAATTACTCCAACTTCGTCTAATATATCTTTCATGCCTTTAGCATTATTAGCTAAAGTACTGGAAATTCCTGATACTTCAGAAAATGATATTTGATTTGGCATAATCTTTAATCCTCCTTTTAATTTCCGATACGGCCAGCTCCGCTAGCCAATGTATCTTGAACATCTCTATATAATTTTGCAGCTTCTTGTAAGTAATCACCGTAAGCCATGATTGTTCTACCAAGTTCTTCAATATCACGTTTGTAATTATTGGCGCTGGTTACATATGACTGATTATCGGCACCTTTCCACACATCACTTAAAGATTCAATGGTTTTGTACATGTTAGCTACTAATGAATTATAGCTTTCTGCTTTAGCTTTAATATTACGTCCTGTTTGATCAACACTGTCCGTGTTAACAATTATATCGCTCATCCCTTCACCTCCTTATTAAACTAATATTATTTTTGCTCCATTAAGAATTTTACATTCTTTGACAGTTAAATTAACATCATAAATAGTGCCACTACTCGCATCAATCAAAGATAATTTGTTTGACAGCGGATAATAGCCATCATTTAATTCGTTAATGGCTTTGTTTAATAAGAAGATTATATCAATAATTTTCTTATTAACCGGAATAAATACATCATATTTAGCTTCCATAACAGGAACAATTAATTCAATACAAACTTTATTCATAACCCCTCCTATAAAACATCAAAATCATCTTCCTCACTAGTTTCGTATGATTCAATTAGTTTTACTAAAACGGGTACGCCCTTAGTTATAGAGTAACCAAAATTACCTGCTATTTCTTCATATAAGGCCGAAGATTGTTTCGCAATCTTAATCGAGAATTGTTCTGAAACACCATTACCAATCCAGATGCCATCATTACCATTTACGATTGCCTTATACCATAAATCATACTCATATTTTTTAATTTTGTCAATAGAATCGACAAGGACGAATGTAAATATAGCTAGGTTTTTAACTTTATCAAATAACGCTTCAAAAGTTTTAACCGCAGTTTCGGTTAATTGGTCTTTTATTGAGCCAACACCATTTAAGACAATAACGACACGGCCTAAACCTTTAATAATTTCTTGATTATTAGGATTACTATTTGTTAAATTAATCGCTTTATCAACATTTTCGTTTACTTTGTTAATTGCTTCATCATAATTTTGCTTGAAAACTAAACAGTTCTCGATTTTTTCGTTTAAACTTTGTTCCCCATCGATAATAATAACTTTGGTTTTTTCTAAAGTTGCAATCGTAAAAGAGATTGATTCAATAAACTTCGTTGTTAACGTCAGATCCTGAGCCCCAATCAATACGCCTTTTGCTGAGAAATCAAAAGTTTTAATATCCAGTGATTCTTTTTCCACTCCAACTGGGACACAATTTAATCCCGTTAGTTTGTTTTTTAAGAACGCAAAATCAACTAATTCAGGTAAGATTGGTACTTTAGGGGCAAACTCTTTGGCACCCTTTGCTAATTCGGTACATATTTTACCAACATATTCTGTTATTAAATCCTTCTTATATGGATAGGCAGTTTGAAATTCATAAACTTCACCGATATTAACTAAACCCCGACCAACATATTTTGCTGGTAAAATAGTTCCCACATTCCCCACAACAGCATTATAGTCATATTTATCGCCCAGTTGTAAAGCAATTTTTGTTTTAAAGTTCTGCGCTAATTTATAGCGAACATTATTTACCCCGCTAACTGTAACTACAAAGATTACCCCATATTTTGAAGAATCCCTTGTTAATTGAATAATCGTTTCTTCGTGATCAGGATATAACTCTTGAAAAACTTCAATTTGATTAAGGGCGACAATAATTGTGGGTTCTTTGCGACCACTAATTTTGCAATACGAACTATATTCCCCACCATAATCTTGAAATAGTTTTTTACGTCTTTTAATTTCACCAGCCAGATACTTAAGTAAATTATTAATTTTTTCATCTTCACCAGAAATAATAATATCTCCCACATGTGGTGCTCGGCGATATACTTTTAGGGTTTCGGCGCCCATATCAATAGCATAAATATTTAATTCGCTAACAGGGTGATCAATAATTGCGGAATAAAATAAGGTATTAAGAAATAAATCCTTACCACTACCAACTACACCATAAACCAAAGCATTACCATCAGTTGTTAGCGGCAATGTTAGTAACCCTTGGCGTTGTTCAGTCGGCACATCATATTCCCCAATAACGGGATTAATATTGTATCTTTGGGGTAAGTAACTATATTTTTGTTTTAATTCGTTAATATAGATAAACTCTGGTATTTTATCAAGCCATAGTTTATTAATTGTCACATTTTCTTTATGCGCAATATCTACTAAATATTTTAGAATATTAGTTAACTCTTCCCCTTTTGATTGGCCGACTGCGGCTTTTTTAGTGCTCTCAATTGATTTAATTGGATAGCCTAAATTATCAACAAAATTAATCGTTGTATCAACCTTTTTCTTACGTTTATCAGTTTCATAGTAAGGTGCCCCACACCAAGCGGATTGACCTAAGGCAAAGAACTCATTATAACCAACTTGTAAGTAAAAGCGCCCTACCTCTTTTAAATTCGCAGCGTCAGCTACTTTAATCATATCCATACTATCGTTTTTCTCTTGCACTTTAAGACATACTCTAAACTTACTATTACTCCAAATCTGATCATCAACAACCCCTGATGGTTTTTGGGTAGCTAAAATTAGATGCACGCCTAAACTTCGACCAATACGAGCGGTACTAATTAGTTGACTCATAAATTCTGGTTGTTGGACTTTTAATTCGGCAAACTCATCACTAATAATAAATAAATGCGATACTGGTTCTTTAACTAATCCCTCACGATATAGTTTTTGATATTTATAAATATCAATCGTACTTTCTGCTAACATATCACGTGCTTCATTAAACACTCTTTGCCGTCTTTTTAATTCACTTTCCAAGGAAGCTAAACTTCGATTAATATCATTAATATCAAGGTTCGTAATTGTTCCTGCTAGATGGGGTAATTTAACACCTGTTTCTTTATTTTCAAAAGCTCCAGCTAACCCACCACCTTTATAGTCAATTAAAACAAAGTTAACTTCATAAGGATGATAATTAACCGCCATTGATAAAATATAACTAATAATAAACTCACTTTTACCACTACCGGTCATACCAGCGATTAAACCATGAGGGCCATGAGCTTTTTCATGCAAATCAAGTTTAAATAACTCGCCATTCTCGTTGATTCCGACTGGTGCTTGTAAGGAAGCGGTAGGATCATTAGCTTTCCATTTATTAAAAGAGTTTAATTGTTCAACATTACCCACATTATACATTTCTAAAAAAGTTAAAACTTTTGGCATAATGAAACTACCTTGAGCAATATCAATCGGAATATTTGATACCATTTTATAACAAGTATCTAAATAGAAAGTTGGGAAATCAGGAATAAAAGATGATTTTTTATTAGCTACTAATTCGTTCTCAAAGATGCCACCACTACTGCGATCAACATTAATAAAGGAAGAACATTCATTTGGTAGTAAGTTTAGTTTAGATGTATTCATAATAATACTAAAACCATAATTACCACCAGCTTTTAAAAGTTCATTGATGATACCAATACTTCTGCTAGCCGAAACATCATCAACAAAGATAACATAATATGGTGTGAAGTTTTGATAAGCTACCTTATCCTTAGCTGTATCTCGGCGACGATGATATTCTTCTTCTAAGACATTTGATATTTGACTAATCTCATCAATGTTTGAGCCATAGTAACGGATTGTTTTATTATCATCCCAGCAAAAAGGAATATTTTTTACTTTTTCCCAATCTCGTTTATTATTATCGTTAGTA
>DAOOOU010000049.1:0-4412 GCA_035387905.1 Bacilli bacterium
TATGAAGAATTACAAATTGATGTCCCTGAAGAAAATGTGGGGCCTGTCATTGAAGCCCTAGGGGTTAGAGGAGCAACGATGGAAGTTATGACTAATCAAGACCATCAAGCACGATTAATCTATACTATTCCTTCTCGTGGGTTAATTGGTTTTATTACAAATTTTATGACAATGACTAAAGGGTACGGCATTATTAATCATACTTTTAAAGATTATCGTCCGTTAAATACCTTAAATATTGGTGAACGAAAACTTGGCGTTTTAGTATCGATGGAAACCGGAAAAACAACCGCCTATGCCTTAGGAGGCTTGGAAGACCGAGGAATAATGTTTGTCGGCCCCGGAGTAGATGTTTATGAAGGAATGATTGTTGGTGAACATAGCCGCGAAAATGATTTAGCGGTTAATCCGGTAAAAGGTAAACAATTAACTAATACTAGAGCAGCAAGCAAAGATCATACCGTTGTCTTAAAAAGACCAAGACTTATGTCTTTAGAAACATGTCTAGATTATGTTGATAGCGATGAGTTAGTAGAAGTAACTCCTAAAAATATTCGCTTAAGAAAAAGAATCTTAAACCCTAGTGAACGCAAAAAATATGAAAGTAGAACAAACTAAAAGCACTAACCATAGTGCTTTTTTATTAATCACTTATCTAATACCTTTATCATTATTAAGCAAGGGTCTTGTTCTCCCCAAATTTCAGGTAAAGTTAATAATCTTTCAAAACCATTTTTTAAATAAAAATTTCTTGTTAGAGCATAATTATCAGTGTCATTAGGAGATTCGTCCGATGTTTTTACAATTAAATATTTTGTTTGACATTTAGCAATAATTTCTCCAATTAATTTTGAGCCATAGCCAAATCGCTGAAACTCGGGTAATATCCCCATCACATCAATTTCTGTCGTGTTATTATTAATTTCAGTATATACCGCAAAACCAATCGTTTTTCCTTCTTGGACAACACCAAGAAATTTTTTATTCGGTTCTTTTACCGCATTAATATAGTATTGAATACCACTTTCAACAGCAAACCATTTTGGTAGAGACCTTAAAATTTTTTCACAAACTTGAGCTCTTTCGTCTATATTAATAATTTCTTTTATCATTTACTACCTCTATTTTTTTTATGTTCCATATATTCATCAATTATTGCAACTTTCCCGATGTCTTTTTCTCTATTAAATAATAATAATCTTTCTCTATATACTAACAAAGAACAAACCGGGTATCCCTCAATTATATCTATTTGATCTATGTTAAAAATATCTGTTACAAAATCGATTGTATTATCTAGTACATACTTGTCTTGGCGGATCTTTACTATTCGGGAACCAAACTTTATTAACAATTCGGGTAAATAATTATTATCAATTAATAAATCAAGATCATTTGTTTCGGCTTTTAAGCCATGCATCAGCATGACCCCACCACCATAAATGCAATACTTATTTTTATCAAGATTAAGTAAATTTAGTTGTTTTAAATAGTCTATTTTATTCAAAAAACCACCTCTAACTTTGCTAATAAAAACTAAATTTTATTAAAGATTATCCTTCAATATCGGCTTCAAATTGACTATTATATAATGTTGCATAAAAGCCTTTGGCTGCCAACAATTCATTGTGATTACCACTCTCGACAATGTTACCATCTTTCATTACTAAGATAATATCCGCATTACGGATTGTTGATAAGCGATGAGCAATAATAAAACTTGTCCGGTTTTTCATTAGTTTGTCCATTGCTTCTTGAATTAACACTTCGGTTCTAGTATCAACCGAACTCGTAGCTTCGTCGAGAATGAGAACTTTAGGATCAGATAAGAATGCGCGAGCAATTGTTAATAGCTGTTTCTGTCCTTGAGAAATATTGTTTGCTTCTTCGTTAATTACCATGTCATAACCTTCAGGTAGGGTATGAACAAAATGATCAACGTAAGCCATTTTTGCTGCCGCAATTACTTGTTCGTTAGTTGCTGCTAAATTTCCATAACGAATATTTTCGCTAATTGTTCCATTAAATAACCAGGTATCTTGTAATACCATTCCTAAGGCTTTTCTTAAATCTTGGCGCTTAAGTTGACTAATGTCATATTGGTCAATAAATATTTTGCCCTTATTAATCTCATAAAATCTCATTAGCAACTTAACAATCGTCGTCTTCCCTGCCCCTGTTGGACCGACAATAGCAATGTTCTGTCCTGGTTTAATGGCTAGCGAAAAGTTTTTAATAATAGTCTTTTGCGGATTATATCCAAAAGTAACTTTATTGAATCTTACTTCGCCTTTAATTTTTGAAGGATCAAAAGGCATTGCATTATCTTCTGTTTCTTCTGTTTCGTCAAGAAATTCAAATACCCTTTCAGCAGCTGCTACTGTTGATTGTAACGAACTAGCAATCTGGGCGGTTTCACCAATTGGCTGCATGAAAGATCTAACGTATTGAATGAAAGCTAGGATGTCACCAACTTTTATTTTATTCTTAATCGCTAACCAACCACCCAGGATGGAAACCATAACATAGCCTAAATTACCAATAAAGGTCATTATGGGCATCATCATGCCTGATAAAAACTGAGCTTTCCAAGCAGTTTTGTATAGTTTATTGTTAATATCACTAAATTCTTTAATTGATTTCTCTTCGCGATTAAATGCTTTCATAATGTTATGGCCACTATACATTTCTTCAACATAACCATTAATATTACCTAAATACTTTTGCTGATTAGTAAAATATTTTTGCGATTTATTAACAACTAGGAACAACAAAGCCATTGAAATGGGGATTACTAATAATGTAACAAATGTCATAGTAACATTAATTGTTAACATCATAACTAAAATACCAATAATGGTTGTCAAAGAGGTAATTGTCTCACTCATATTTTGACTTAAAGTCTGACTAACAGTATCAACATCATTAGTAACTCTTGATAATACCTCACCATGCGTTTGTTGATCAAAATAATTTAAAGGCAATTTATTAATTTTTAAGGATATTGCTTTTCGTAATTTAAACGATACTTTTTGGGCTACTCCTGACATAATATAACCTTGAATAAAAGAAAATAATGAGCTAATTAGATACAAGCCGGTTAGGATAATTAATATTTTAGCAATATAATCAAAGTCAATACCCGCCCCAGCAATACCTGATATTTTGCTTACTAAACCTTCAAATATTTTAGTTACAGCTTTACCTAAAATTTTGGGCCCAGCTATGGAAAAAGCTGCACTCATAAACGAAAATATGAGAACAATTATGATAGCGCTTTTATATTCTTTTAAATAATTAAATAATTGTTTCATTGTTTTTTTGAAGTTTTTAGGTTTTTCATTAGAAATAGTTAGGGGTCCTATCTCGTTATTACTAGGTCTTTTGGCTTTGTTATTTTTCATCTTGCTAATTCCTCCTTAGATAATTGAGATAAGGCAATTTCTTTATATACCTGACAATTATTAAGTAGCTCTTCATGTGTCCCAATACCAACAATTTCTCCAGCTTCAAGAACAATAATTTGTTCAGCGTTAATTATGGTGCTAATTCTTTGGGCAACGATTAATACTGTACTGTTACCAGTAAATTTTTTTAAGGCTGCTCTTAATTTAGCGTCTGTTTTAAAATCTAATGCCGAAAAAGTATCATCAAATATATATATTTGTGGTTTTTTTACTAAGGCTCGAGCAATAGCTAGTCTTTGTTTCTGACCCCCTGATACATTTGCTCCTCCCTGAGCAATATTTGCTTTGAATTTTTTATCTTTCTCTTTAATAAAATCAAGGGCTTGAGCAACCCTTGCGGCCTCTATTAATTCTTTTTCCTCTGCTTTAGACTTACCGTATTTTAAGTTACTAGCAATGGTTCCCGAAAACAATACAGCTTTTTGCGGAATATATCCGATAAGATCGCGTAAATCGTGTTGTTTAATATCCCTAATGTTTATGCCATCAATTAATATTTCGCCCGTTGTTACATCATAGAAACGTGGAATCAAATTAACAATAGTCGATTTCCCTGAACCAGTACTACCAATAATTGCCGTTGTTTGGCCTGGCTTAGCAACAAATGAAATATTTTTTATTACTGGCTCATCAGCATCATTATATTTGAATGATACATTATTAAAATTAATATAGCCAGCAATCTTTTTACTTATTTTTTTAGGTTCTTGAGGGTCTTTAATTAACGGCTCAACAGTTAATACTTCATCAATTCGGCCTGCTGAAACTGTTGCTCTTGGTAAAATTATTGAAATCATAGTGATCATTAAAAAGGCCATAATTATTTGCATAGTATATTGAATAAAGGCCATCATATCACCAACTTGGATTGCTCCTTTATCAATTTGATGTGAACTTAATCACAATTCTTATTGTTTGGGTAGGTTCACATCAAATTGATAAAGG
>DAOOOU010000050.1:0-2435 GCA_035387905.1 Bacilli bacterium
TTACTGCTGCCTTTAGGATCCATTCCCCCGGCTGCACCATTAATGTGAGTTATTTCTTCTCCGGCTTCGTTTAGCAAAACAAAACTAAATTCAACAACTTCAATCCGTATGTTTGTGTTGTTTTTAACGTCCCCGGTAAAAGTATATAAATCCCCAAATTTTTGAAGTGTAACGTTAGTAATTGTAATGTCTTCATAATTATGAGCAACTGTTAATTGTTCATTGGTTTTTTGCACGTTAGTTACACCATCAAATAACTCAACGTCATATATTCCGGGACGTTCTTCATCTTTTTTAGGTTCTGCTTTTTCGACCGGTTTGTTTTCAGTTGATTGATTATCTGATAAACCAATATCATTACGAAAATAATAGAGTAAACTACCAGTCATAATAATTATGACCATTATTACTGTAAAAATAATATATTTCTTTTCCATTTATCTCATCTCCAATTATGGGCAGCCTTGATCGGCTAATGATGTCCCACAAGTACACCATAGTGTTGCATGACCTGAAGAAATCTTACCCGCCTCCCGCAAATCATATGCTGTCTCACCACAGTGAATACATCTCATAAAATATCCGGTACGACGATATTTTATCCCCCAAAGATAATCATAAGTATAGTGTGTATGGCCAGCAGTACATACCCAGGTGCCTTCCCAATAATATGTTAGAGCAACATAATTAGTATACTCATCACTAACCGCACCTAAACTACTACCAAATTCATGAGTACACACTGTTATACGCCATATTGCATAATAGGTAGCATTGGCAGAAACGTTTTTGGCAATATTTTGATTCCAATCACTAGTAGTATCACCAACACTTGTACCCCATCCGACACCTTCGCCATTAGTTTTAGTAATTGTTGGCGAAGTAACGCTACAACTAGTAGCGGTATTACGAATTGTACAGCTTTCACTAGTGCTACTAATACTAGTTGCTCCGTTTTTATTAAAGGAGATTGTAACTGTTTTATATGTTATTGCATAATATGTGTTAGTAGCACTAACACTCTTGGCAGTACCAACACTCCAGTCATTTGTGGTATCGCCCGTACTTACTCCCCAACCAACTATTGTATAACCGCTACGGGTTATTGTTGGCGAAGTGATTGAGCAACTAGCAGCTGTATTCCACATCGCACAACTCAAACTAGAACTGCCAATACTTGTTGCACCATTTTCTTCAAAGTTGATCGTTACTGCTTTTGAAGTTATTGCATAGTAAGTTGTATCAGCACTTACATTTTTTGCAGTATTTTGGCTCCAGTCACTCGTAGTATCACCAGTACTTGTTCCCCAACCAGTTATTGTATAACCACTGCGGGTTATTGTTGGCGAAGTAATTGAGCAACTAGCGGCTGTATTCCACATCGTACAACTTGAATTACTATTACTACCAGCAGCACCATTTACATTAAAGGTTATAGTTACTACTTTGGAGGTGATAGCATAGTAAGTTGCATCAGCACTTACTAGTTTAGCAGCACCCGCATTCCAATCACTGGTGGTATCACCAGTCGTTGTTCCCCAACCAACTATTGTCCAACTACTTCGAGTAATTGTTGGTGAATTGATTGAGCAACTAGCGGCTGTATTCCACATTGTACAACTTAAATTACTATTATTACCAGCGGCGCCATTTACATTAAAGGTTATAGTTACTACTTTGGAGGTGATAGCATAATAAGTTGTATTATTACTTACTAGCTTAACTGTCCCAACATTCCAATCACTAGTAGTATCACCAGAGCTTGTGCCCCAACCAACTATTGTCCAACTAGTTCGCGTAATTGTTGGGGCGGTGATGGCACAACTGGAATTAGTATTCCACATCGTACAGCTTAAAATAGAATTACTAATACTAACGGCTCCATTATTATCAAAAGTAATTGTCACTAATTTCGAGGTAATTGCATAATAAGTAGCGCTTACACTTAATTGTTTTTCAGTGCCGATTGTCCAATCGCTGGTAGTATCATTAGCACTTGTTCCCCAACCACCAATTACCCAGTTATTTCTGGTAATTGTTGGTGAAGTTAAAGTACAAGTCTTATTATTATATGAAATACATGAATCCGAAGTAGAACCAATATTTGTCGCTCCATTAGCAATAAAAGTTGCAGTTACATTATATAAAGTATACGCATTAGAATTAACTGTTGTAACGTTACCGGCATTATCAGTACAAGTAGCGGTTACGGTTTGATTATTACCAACCGTATCAATATTAATTGATGCCGTTCCCGTATTACTAGTAACTGTTCCGCCACCAATTTTAACTAAAGTAATGCTCTTTACTCCTGAATCTTTACCAGGTTTATTATTATCGTTACAGGTAGCTGTTACGGTAATAAAATTATTAGGATTTAAATAACCATCAGCATAAGAAAAAGAAATATTGGGATGGGTTATATCAATCTTGGT
>DAOOOU010000050.1:2535-4001 GCA_035387905.1 Bacilli bacterium
TTATCTGATCCAGTAATTTTAATTTTTTTTACACAATTATCTAAGTGATCTTTATCACAAGTTAAACCCCCGTCTTCCCAATTAGGATTTACACTAGCTTCAGCTAAAGCACTATCTTTATCAACATTAACCGTAAATGTTTTTCTTAATATATGACCATTTTCATGAATAAACTCTACCGTATAAGTTTGTTTATAAAAAGAAGAACCATTGATTAATAGACAATTCTTACAATCAGCTTGATAAGTTCTCGGTGGGGAAAAAAGTTGTAAATTTGATAAAGCATCAATTGGGGTATAAGTATCTACGTCATCCTCTAAACCAGAAGCAACAGCTAATAAACTTGGGGCATAAAAAGCATAATCACCTTGGCCTTGAGAAACAGTATTACCTATCCAACGAACTGTGATTTTATCTTTGTTATTCGTAACCTCATCATATAACGCTTTAGCTTCAAGATATGCCTCGTATCCTGGTTGACCTTCAGCAACTGGTGTTGGTTCTTTACTTATATAAGCATAGGTTTTAAATTCATTATAGTAATTAAGTTTTGTTACATATTCATCATAACCAGCTGCTCCTTCAGCAACTGGTGTTGGTTTTTTTAAACGAGCCATGAGAATTAAGTCATTATTAAACCAGGTTTGATTGACGTTCTTTTTATATTTACTTGGGTCAGACTCAAAATCAGCAAAACTAAAAGTATTTCCTGACCAAGCAGAAATAACAATAATATCGGAAGCAATTTCCGATTGCATAAAGGCACAGTTTTCCGTTTCGTTAAGCACCGTTTCCGGGACTTCATTAGTCATATCAATGGTAACGGTATAACATTTCATATCATCATTATTAACATCGTTTACTATTTTATATTCATTGGCTTTATCACCAGATAAATACCCGGATTCGATTAAGCGATTAACTGATATGGTTGTCACACCAGTTAAGTTTTCATCAGTAGCATATTTTTCAGCTGCTAAAATAACAAGATTCTTTTTAGAATTATAGGTTTTTTCTTTATTTCTGCGAACGACAGTGTTATATGCTGGCACAGCAATAGCAACCAAAATACTAAGAATGATTATGGTTGTTAAAACTTCCATTAAGGTAAAGCCTTTATTATTCTTTTGCTTTAAGTTTGGCATAGCCACCACCTATTATAATTATAGGTTACTAACCTTTAAAAAGCAAGGTTAATTAACCTTGCTTCTTAGCCATTTCTTGATAAGCTAAATATCTTTTTTGCGCTGCCTCTTGATTAAGTTTATATAATTCTTGAGCCGCTTCTGGCTCCTTTAATTTAAGGGCATGATATCTCATCTCGGAATCTAAGAAGTTAGCAAATTCATTGAAGTTTGGTTCTCGACTATCTATTGTTAATAATTCTTGTTCTGGTTGATAGCGCATAAGGATTTGGTAGCCACAATCAACCGCTAATTTCTGCTGGGCAACCGCCTGCCCTAAGC
>DAOOOU010000051.1:0-3999 GCA_035387905.1 Bacilli bacterium
TTGTTAAATCGTTTAATTCCATTGTAAATCTAGTATCTGGCTTATCAGAACCATAGCGGCTCATTGCTTCTTGCCAAGTCATTTTCGGAAAAGCTTCTAAGATAAGGCCTTTAGTTTTTTGAACAACTTCGAGGAGCATACCCTCTACTAAATTCATAACATCGGTTTCCCCAGCAAAACTCATTTCTAAGTCAATTTGTGTAAATTCTGGTTGTCGATCAGCTCTTAAGTCTTCATCGCGAAAACAACGAGCGATTTGATAATATTTTTCGAAACCCGAAATCATTAATAATTGTTTAAATAATTGGGGTGATTGCGGTAGTGCATAAAAAGCGCCTTTATTAATTCTTGAAGGAACGATATAATCTCTTGCTCCTTCTGGGGTACTCTTACATAAAATAGGTGTTTCAATTTCTAAAAACCCATTATCATTTAAGTAATTACGGACAGCTAAAGCAATTTGATGACGTAAGATAATATTCTTTTGTAAACGTTCCTTCCGTAAATCAAGATAACGAAATTTTAAAGCTAAGTTTTCATTAATATTGATATCTTCATAAACATTAAATGGTAAAATATCACATTCACTAATTATCTCTAATTCTCTAGCAATTAATTCCACTTCCCCTGTTGCTAGATTAGGATTATTTAAGCCTTCACCACGCAATTTAAGTTCCCCGGTAACTTTGATACAATATTCGTTTTTAAGGGCTTCAGCGATCTTAAAATCTGCTTTAAAGAAAGCTTTGTTAAAAACAATTTGTAATAATCCGGAGCGATCTCTTAAATCAACAAAAATAACTCCACCCATATCGCGTCTTTTGTTAATCCAACCATATACGGTATATTCTTTATCGATATCTTGCTTAGTAAATTCATTATTATTGTATTTTTTCATCATCTATTCTCCTTTAAACATTTTTCTCTAAGAAAGCACTTAACTCATCGCGGGAGATAATATTTTCTTCCTTAGTTTGGGCATTTTTAATTGTAATCTGATTATTTTTTAGTAGTTCACTATTTAATATTATGTAATATTTACTATTTAAGCGCTCTGCTTGTTTAAATTGACCTTTTAAACTACGATTACAATATTCAGTTTCGGTAATATAACCTTGATCGCGTAATTCATTAGTTAAAATTAAGGCCACCATTTTTTCTTCATCATTAACATACATGATAAAACAGTCAATAGTTGGTTCTTTAATAAGAACGATACCTTCTTTATCAAGGGCTAGAATTAAGCGTTCAATGCCCATGGCAAAACCAATACCAGGTGTTTCAGGGCCACCTAATTCGGAAGTTAAAGAATTATAACGACCGCCACCGACTAGAACATTATTTGTCCCAAAATCTTTAATTGTTGCTTCAATTTCAAAAACGGTATGATTATAATAATCTAAGCCCCGTACAATTCGTGGATTTACTTCATAAGTAATCGCTAAATCAGTTAAATACTGTTGTAATTTTTTAAAACGTTCTTGCGAAGATTCGTTTAAATAATCAATCACTTTAGGAGCATTTACTAAAATTGGACTATCTTTGTCAAATTTACAATCAAGAATACGCAACGGATTTTTATCAAGTCTTCTTTGACAATCAGGACATAATTCATTGATTTGTGGTTTAAAATAGTTAACTAAAGCATTTTTATAATTATTACGGGATTCGTTATCCCCAAGACTATTAATATTTACTTTAATCCCTTTTAAACCTAATTTTTTTAATAAATTAACGGGTAAACTAATTACTTCAGCATCAATTAATGGATCATCGGTGCCTAAAACTTCGACTCCAAATTGAACAAATTCCCGACTTCTTCCTGATTGGGGTCGTTCATAACGATACATACAACCATTATAGTACAATTTAATTGGTTGCGTTGGCTCACCATACATTTTATTTTCGATATAACTACGCACGACACCAGCTGTACCCTCAGGTCTTAAAGTCATTGGTCGTTCACCACGATCTATAAAATCATAAGTCTCTTTAGTTACAATATCGGTAGTTTCTCCCACTCCGCGGTGAAACAATTCAGTTGCTTCAAATACCGGGGTTCTAATCATACTATAATTAGCTTTATTACATAAATCAGCAATTAACTGATTTATATATTGCCATTTTAAGCTTTCTTGGCCATATACATCGGCCGTTCCTTTTGGTTTTAAGATCATTTTATTCCTACTTTCTACTAAAAAACCTAGTAACATGTAAGGGCGTCAAGAAACGCGGTACCACCTTACTTTACTAGGTAATCTCATTATTTTATCGCTAGTGATAGCGTTTCTAATTACCGAAAGATGTTTTGTATTTAATATTATTAGACCTTTTCACCAACTGGTCCTCGCTAATATAATATCGGTTAAATACTTTGCCTTTCAATTAGAAAATACAATCATATTATACTCTTTTAGGACGTTACCGTCAACTATTTAATCGGGAATATTAGAGTTTATTAATTCCCAAGTACTAGTATTAAAAAAGTAGGTTTCCTTAACGGCTGTAATCACATCAGCCCGAGGAATAATCAGTTCTAAGACATCTTTGTTATTAAGATTAGTTTGGTAAGCGCCTAATTTAGTTTCAGTAGTTTTAAATTCAGTAAAATAGACTTTAATATTTAATTCTTTTAATAAATTAGTATTATTATAATCAACAATAAATAACTTCTTACTTTTATTAACATAAATCATAAAGTTTTTAAACATTGATAATTGAATTATATTATTATCCGGATCACTTAAAATCTCAGTTACGCCATCACTACCTAATACTTGGTAAGAAATATTATTACCATCTACCCTGGCGGTTTCAACTACTAAATTATCGTTAACATATGTTAAATTGACAATCGGATTAGCAAATTTAGCAGATAATTTCTTTTCTTTTAAGTTATTTAAAATATACCAGCCATCGTCATATATTATATAATGTTCCGTATTAACGTTATAATTAACCGAGTCATAAACTAGTGGTAAAACTTCTTTAACTTTACCCTTATTAATATTGATAACACCCCATTTTTTGTTGCTATTCATAACAATTATGTTATTGTCAGCCCCATCGGCATAACCACTTTCACTATCGATTTTACTATATTTAACATCGGCATATTCCCCAATAATTTTATTTTTTGCAATATCAAAAATATAGATGGTTCGTTTATATTGTTTAGGGGTTGCATTGGGTTGATAATAGGAATCATCAATGATCGCATATTTTTTATCAATTACATAAAACTCAGGTTGTTTATCAGGATTGTTAATAACGTCTAAGGCTGCAATATTATATTGATCAACGCCACTTGTAGCTAAAGTACAATCCTTATCAGTATTAAGACATTTATAGGTGCCAATTAAATCCATATTATTATAAAAATAAAGTAAGCTTTTATATTTAACTAAATGATAGTTATTTACCGGAACATTATAATCTTTATAAGTAACCGGGAAATCATCAATTGGTTGGGGCTCTTGGCGATCCTGCCAAAACGGAACTAATTCAGTATCACCAATTGAACGTCGTTCGTATTCACGGTAGATGTAACCTAAAGCAACATATTCTTTAACAATGCCATCACTATATTTAATGGTTTCTTTTTTAATTGTGATTATTGGCGGATTGCTATCTTCATAGCGAAAATAATCAATTAAGAAAATAATCATCCACGATAAACCAAGAATAATTAACATAATTTCAATTATCTTTTTGCGACGGCGTTTCTTTTCTAACGAATACATAATTATTCCCCACTATTCTGTTCATATTTTATCATAATATCGCTAATTAGCCAATAAAAATAATTAGGCTATCGGTGGTGAATCGATAATGATGGTTACTGGGCCATCATTAGTTAATGTTACTTGCATTTCCGCCCCAAAAACACCAGTTTTTACTTTAGTTCGGTCGCTTAATTTAGTTTTAAAATCATTATATAAATTCTCAGCTTCATTATAAACTAGGGCTTGGGAAAAGGAAGGCCGATTACCTTGATTA
>DAOOOU010000052.1:0-3997 GCA_035387905.1 Bacilli bacterium
AATCCAGTCGTTCCTCATTGGAATGAAGCAGCCCAATTAAATGAATTAAAGGGTTTAATCTTAGTTGGATCAAGTTTAGCAATTAAATCATCACGCCATGTTGAATGATGGCATGTCCCACCTAAAAAAACACTGATCATTAACTTCACCTCAAATTATTAGATATTTTAGTTATTCCACGTAACATTAAAGCCACTTAAGTTAAAAGTACCGCCGACATTATTACCAATTGTTCGTTGTGCACCTTTAAATTTTAAAATTAAAGAACTACTATGATCAGTAAAAGCTTCCTGATCAATTTGAGTAATGTTTTCCGGAATTATTACTTCCGTAAGTTGCGGACATTTAGCAAATGCTGAATCAGGAATTGTGGTAAATTTACTATTTGTTGGTAAAGTAATACTCTTAATTTCGCTATTTAAGAAAGCACTAGTCCCTAAAGTTTCAATACTATTAGGCAAAACCATATTATTAATCTTAGTAAAGCCAAAAGCCATTATTGGAATACTCGTGATTTTAGCATTAGTTGGCCAAGTTAAGCTAGTTAAATCATCAAAGGCAAAAGCCCCAGGGCTAATTTGTAGTAAATTAGAACTATTACTAAGATCAATTCGGGCATCAGTTAAATTAAGCCCATTTATATATACAAGGGACTCAGGAAGGATAATATCCATATTACTACTACCGATATAATTTAACACATTACTGCCAATACCAGTTATTCCTTCTTTAATTTCAATAGCTTTAATTATTGGACAATAAGGTCTTAATTTAGCCATAAAGGTATAAAACTCTTCATTAGTTACTAAACTATTATCTTTTAACGCTTTAATAAAGGAATCATAATCAGTAAAACTAATATTTTTTTCCAAATTATTTGTCAAATTTTTACTGGCAGATAAGTAATTACCACTTATTATTGTCAAAATATATAAACCATTAGTCTCGTTAAATTGCGTTAATTCAGCTTCTGATAAAGTCGCAATAAATTCCGGACTGTTTTCTAAATATTTATTAATTATTTCAATTAGTAAACTTTCAACAGCATAATCTTTTGTCTCTCCTTGCCCCTTAATTACTAGGTTACCATTCTCATAAAAATCATAGCTGACATTATTTCCGGTATCGATGACACAATTTTCTCCATTAGCATCACAACTTTGGGTTTTTGATATATCACCACTAAATAATGGCGTAGCAAGGTTGGTATTAGTCGCGGAAATATCGGTAACAACGACTTTTGCTGCTAGATATTTTTCCATTTCAGAAATCGGGGTATTTTCATCAAGCCACAAACGGATACTATATGTAGCACTCTCTGCATTTGCTCCTTGAGCCGAATTTAAATTACTATTTAATAAATTATAGGCATTAGCACCATTAATTAAAGCCGTTGTTGCTGAATAAGCGGTAAGTAACTGGGGGTTATCGTTATTAACAGCCACTTTCAAATAACTAACATCAAGCGTTGTCCCTTCAAGAATCTCAAGATTAATAGCATAATTAGCTTCTTTATTACATAAATTAGTTATCGTAAAAACAAAAGGATCGTTCGTTAAACCTTTAGCATCCGTTTGGGGTAGTGCATTATTCAAATTAATAGCATTACTCTTTTCAACGTAGGTCGTAGCAAAACAACCGGTATTAATTACATTAGCCTTATTTTGCGTATGAGTTTTAACCCAAATAGCTAAGGTAATCCCAATCATCAAAAAAACAATAACGACTAAACTAGTTAATAAGCCTTTAGTTTTTTTATTCATCACGATCATCCTCTATAATGTTAATTATAGCATATTAGAGGTGGTTAAAAAGGGTTTACCAAAAGGATTGACAATTTTAGACATAATAAAAGATATTATTTTGTTAATATCTTTATAATTTCTTTTTTAATTTTAGTAATATCGTTCATTGTTAAACACTTACGTAACATTTGGTCCTTTAATTCTTGATTAAGTTCTGTTTCCCAAGTGGTCATTTTTTTGATTACTAATTTAATTGTTTTTTGAACAGCACTATGACTAATTGCTCTATTTTCAGCAATCTCGCGCAAAGATAGATTATTCCGATAATAATCAGTAAAGATAGCCCTTTCCGTAGTTGTTAATAAAAACTCATAATGGTCAAATAAATTATTATAGTAGATTAAATCTTTCATTTAACCATATCCTTAAATAACCCATAAATATAATTCTCAATATCAAATGATTCTAAATCAGTCATTTTTTCTCCTAAAGTAATAAACTTAACCGGAATATTTACTTCTTCTTTGATTGCTAGCACTATGCCCCCTTTAGCCGTACCATCTAATTTGGTTAAGACAATTCCCGTAATATTAGTTATTTCTTTAAATGATTTAGCTTGGATAATTCCATTTTGACCAGTTGTCGCATCAATGATTAATAATGTTTCGTGGGGTGCTTGTGGCACCTGCATCCCGATTACTTTATTGATTTTTTCTAATTCTTTCATAAGATTAACTTTATTTTGTAAACGACCTGCCGTATCAACAAGTACAACATCAACTTGCTCGGCTTTTGCTTGCTCAAGACCATCATAAATAACTCCAGCGGCATCATTACTCTCTTTTCCATAAAAAGATGCTCCGGTGCGTTTAGCCCATTCTGCTAACTGTTCAACTGCTCCGGCCCTAAAGGTATCACCCGCAATTAGCATTACTTTTTTGCCTTCATTAAGGTATTTATGAGCGATTTTAGCAATCGTTGTTGTTTTACCTACCCCATTAACCCCAACAAAAAGAATTACTGTGGGGCCACTTGGTGCAAAAGTAATTTTATCACTTAGCGATTCATTATTTACATAGATAATAAATAATTCGTCGACAATAACTTCATTAAGATATTCCGGATCCTCGATTTTTTCTGACTTAACACGTTCCTTTAAACGCTCAATAAAAGAAAACACCGTTTTTACCCCTAAGTCAGCCATAATGAGAATATTTTCTAACTCTTCAAAATAAGCTTCATTTACTTTATGATATTTTACGCCTAAGATACTTAATTGAGAAACAAACTCGGCTCTAGTTTTAGCTAAGCCTTGATCATAATGCTCTAAACTAGAAGCATTAGTCTCTTGCTGATGATTAATAATTTTTTTAATTTTTGCCAATATGCCCATTTTTTTCACCAGTCTCATTATACCAATAATATTTACCTAAAAGCAAATTATTACTAGACTTTTAAGCACTTATCCCTTATAATTATTTTAACAAATAACTTTATTTATTTTTGAAAGAAGGAAAATTATGCAAAATAAAGACGAAGTGACTTCGGTTATTGCCTTGGGTGGCTTAGGCGAAGTTGGAAAGAATATGTATGTTATAACTCATGGTAATGAGCTTTTTATTGTTGATGCGGGAGTTATGTTTCCCGAAGATGAATTATTAGGGATAGACTATGTTATTCAAGATATTACCTATCTTAAACAAAACCAAGAAAAGATCAAAGGCTTAATTATTACCCATGGTCACGAAGACCATATTGGGGGGATTTCCTATTTAATCCAAAGTGTTAATATTCCGGTTATCTATGCCCCTAAAATCGCTGCTGATTTAATTAATAATAAATTAGAAGATCGTAATTTAAGTTATAAAGATATCACGATTATTGATAAAGATTATCAAATTAAATCAAAATATTTTCAAATTGAATTTTTTACTACTACCCACTCCATTCCTGATAGTTTTGGGGTTGTTTTTGATACGCCGAATGGGATTATTGTTTCAACTGGTGATTTTAAATTCGATTTAACACCAATTGGTCCCGTAGCTGATATCCATAAAATGGCCGCAATTGGGAGGAAAGGCGTCAAACTATTATTAAGTGATAGTACTAATGCTTTAAGTGAGGGATTCTCCAATAGTGAAAGTATTGTCGATGAAGCCTTAAATGATATTATTTCGAAACATAATGGTCGCATCTTAATTGCTACTTTTGCTTCTAATATTTTCCGCATTAAGCATATTGTTGAAACTTGT
>DAOOOU010000053.1:0-3964 GCA_035387905.1 Bacilli bacterium
GCAATATTTACAAGCCATATTACAAGCCATTGTTGGAACGTATAATAAATGAATGAATTTATTATCCATAATTTAGTTACCCCTCCTTTTAATTATAGTAAGCTACGATGGTAGCCCCTTCTAGACCATTTACCGTTTTTAGACCGATGATTAAATTATCATTAATGTAATAATATTTATTATAAGGGTCGGTGATTGCCAAATCAGCAGTAATTTCACCACTTACTTCAATGCCATATTCAACTTTTTCGGCAAATGGACTAATCCTAGTTAAGCCAATAGTAATATTTTTGTTTTTTAATAAGAATGAATTATTAGGTATTAAATAACTTTCTTCAACATTGCTATATTCGGCAAGCAAATCAGCAAGTGGAGTTAAAGTTACTGTTAGCTGAATGTTAGTAACATCAATACTTACCGCATTTTGATCAAAGATAAGATATTTACTATCGACTAATGATGCTCTATCGATACCAAAACGACCATATTCGGGATGTTGGATTTGAAAATAAAAGTCATTGTTATAACCCTTACTACCTTTTGCCACAGTAACAATTATCCCATAGGTGTCAAAAGCCACAGTTCTTGTTATATCATTAAAAATATAAGATCTATCCAAAGTGTGAGTAGCATACTGACTCATTTCTTCATATTGCTGAAAATTATAGTTATCTTCATTAAAATAATGAATAACCGTTGGGCTTTCTTTAAAAGCTCGTTCATTAATATCAACCCCATAAGGGAGAGTAATACTATCTAAACTAAGGCATAATCTAAAAGCAGATGAGCCAATTTCGGCTAGTTGACTATTTTTGGTAAAGTTTACTTCCGCTAATGACTTTGCTTCATAAAAGGCATGACCACCAATGCGCTCAACCTTATCGGGAATAGTAATTTTCGTTAATGATTTGCAACCACTAAAGGAGTCGCCCCTAATTTCACTAAGATTATTTGATAATTTTACACTTACTAATGAACTTGCGTGATAAAAAGTTTCGCCACCCATATAGGTTAGAGAATCGGGTAATTCAATACTTTTCAAGGACTTACAGTTATAAAAAGCACCACCCCCTAAATATTCTAAATTAGGCGGTAATTCTATCTTTTTTAAACTAAAGTCATTTTTAAAAGCTTGGCCTCTAATTTCGGTAATCGTTTTTGGTAAAGATACTTCTTTTAATAATGGCATGTTAGAAAACGTGTTACCTCTTAAACTAATAACTGATTTACCTTTATAACTTTCAGGAATAGTTGCCTTTGTAAAATTAGTAATACCAAAAGTATAAAATCTAACCCCATAACCGTTTGCCATTTTTTCATACATAATATGGGGTTTAGCAAAAAAAATTAAAGAAAATACTACGGCTACTACTATACTAACCAGGAATAACCATTGGGAGCGATCTTCGACAAAAGTGTTTTTAGCATTCATAATAATATTACTTATCTTTTCTTCTGGCCGTGATTGGATTTGTTTTTTAAAATATTTTAATAAATCGAATTTTCTGGTTTTATGAAATAATACAAATAATAAGACAATGCCAATTATATAAGTATATAAAGGAAAATGAAAGAAGATTAAAGCAACAAAAGCAATTAATAATAATCCCCAAAGAATTTGTAATAGGTATTTCTTTTTTAAAGCATCTTGAGTAATAAGTTTACTATTAGTGGGGATGCCGCACTTAGTTAGGTTACGATTAATAAACATTTCTAACATCTGTTCTTCACCTTGAAAGAGAATATTATCGTAATCCATAACTGATACTGCTTTCTTTGGTGGAATATCTACTTTTACACTATCGCCCTCTTTTTGGCTAGAGTTATTTATTGTAAAAGGGGTATGGCACTTCGGACATGACTTATCAGTAATTTTTAAGATTGTTCCGCATTTAAGACATTTTAAGTCAGCGTCTCTTATTGTTGTACTTTGATTATTATCGCTTAAGGCCTTTTTATTAATAATGGTACATAAAGGAACGACAACAAACGTTCCCATAAACATTAAGAAAAAATCGATGCCGACAATTGCTGTAGAAATAAAGAAATCAAAAACAAGTAAAATTAATACTCTTATCCCAAACATTTTCCAAAACAATACTTTGTAATTATCTTTGGCATAGATTTTAGCTAAAGGCAAAAAAACAAAAATAGCAAAAGGAATTGAAAAAAAGGCTCCTTGTAATAGAGCTACAAGAAGGGGAATACTCTCATTTCCCGAGCTGGCATAGACTACTAAGGGTAATGTCAAAAAGATAATTAACCATAAGCTTCTTTTATTCATTTTAAGTCCTTTCGTTATAAACGGAAACGGTTTGTTAAGTCATAACTATCTTATATAATATTATACTATGTAATTATTGATAATTTCTCTTAATTGCTATTATTTTGTTAATATATGTAAATAATCAATAGAAATTAGACCGATAAAAAAACAAACAATTATTGTTTGTTTAGGGTAGAGTCATTAACGGTTTTTGGTTTGGGCACTTGTTACGGCCACTATGTTTGGATGAGTGTCTTTATCCATTTGTTCTTTTAGAGCATACTCTAAAGCACTGGGTAATAAATACTCGGGAATAATATCCTTTAGCATTGTTGTCCATTCTTCACTTGTTAACTCTCTAGCAATGTGGCTTAATAAAGTGTTAACTTTCACCATGCATTCTAATTCATAACCTTGAATTGTCCGATTGTACCAACTCATATCTTCCCCCTCATAAATATTATATCGTTATTTTAAATGTTTTAAATTTAATCCTTCGTTAACACGAGTATATACTTCTTTGTCGCCTTCTTGATAGTAAGCAATTGCATTCATAATAAGCTCGCTGTCAGCAAATAAATTTTTAAAAAGCTTTATTTCCTCAGGATTTAGTTTATACAAACTAATAAATCTTTTAATTTGAAAATCGTTTGCTTCAACGATATAATCAATAATTTCTTGTCTTGTAAGAGCTTTATTAATTATCATATCACTTGCTGAATACATATCATAATATTCGTTATAATCATCAAATGACTCGATAATTTTACCAAACCCAGTTACGGCACAGACGATAAAGTTTTCGCCTAAACCAACAGCGTAGCGAAGGGCATCCTCTAACCTTTTGCAAAAATGCCAACCTTGACCTTGAGTACCAAAAGCAATTGGCCCGGGACAATGATAAGTTTCACCAACCTTGAATTCTTCACCATACATGTTTTTCATATTGGCATCAAAAACTTTATAACCTTCGATCATATTTTCACCTCGTTCGCTGCTATTATAGCATTTTTCTTGGATTTATAAAATATAAAATAAAGAGTTTCCTCTTTATTTTATTGTAATAGCTTTCTTAGTTTCTATTTTTTCTTTTTTAGGTAGGACAATTTTTAGGGTACCATCTTTAAATTCAGCATCAATTTTATCTTCAGCAATATCCCCAAAATTGAAACTTCTTTGATATTTGCCATAGGTTCGTTCACGGCGAATAAATTTCTTGTCTTTTTCTTCTTCGTTAGTTTCTCTCTCAGCAGTAATAGTCACATAACCGTTATTAACCTCAACATTGATATCTTCTTTACGAAAGCCAGGAATATCTAGGATTAGATTATAGGCGTTGTTTTCTTCAAAGATATCACATTTCATATCATTGTAATGTTGCGGTACAAAATCATCAAAAAAGTCCTCTAAATAGAATCTTTTTGGAATCAAGTTCATTATCCCACTCCTTTCTAATTCTAATTATACTCAATATTTAGCACTTGTCAATAGGGAGTGCTAAAAATATTTTATTTTTGATCATATTCGTCAAGAAAAGTTTTGGTAACAACGTTATTATGGTAACCCATTAACGTATTTAAATTTACGTTATGCGTACTTTTAAAAATATTAGCTTCTAAATACGGGTTGGTTTTTTTGAGTTCTTTAATAAGCGCTTTTATTTCTTCTCTTTTCGAAGAATTGTTATTTTTAACGAAT
>DAOOOU010000054.1:0-3948 GCA_035387905.1 Bacilli bacterium
ATGGTTGTTACTAACCCATTAATTTGCTCATAGGAAGCAATAGAATTAGCTAAGAAACAAGTAATTAGATTAGTAAGCGTTGTTTTCTCAGTTATTATTTTTGATACTTTGTTTTGGGCGATTTTTAAATCACCAAATACATAGACATTATCATGTAAGAACAGTTTGTCTAAATCAGCAAATAATTTTACTATTTGCTCCCAACTAATAACCCGATTATCTTTATACTGCTCAATAAATTCCGGAACATCATTGATAATGCTGTTTTTTAACTCACAATCGGTAACATAAAAATTATCATAATTAGTAATTGTTTTACATAACAAACCACGAGAAGTAATAATATTATCCCCGATAGTATTGGCTAATATTATTTTATATATGGTTTTAATTGGATCGTAATTGGTGGCAATTTGATAAATGAAATTAGGATTAATATCATTTTCAATAAGCATATCAAGCAACCATATTTGATCAATATTACCTAACATATATAAAGTGTTTTCACTATCAATTTGATAATTAGCTAATAATGATTCTCGATATTTTAGTTCTTCGTTTTGTAATAGCAGGATATTTCTTTGCCAATTGTCTTTATTTAAATCATATTTTTTATTTAATAGATATTTAATATTATCATTTACTAAACTGAATAAAGGGGCATAATATTGATTTTCAGTAGCAATTAATACGCCTGGATAACTGATCACAAAACTGCCATCAATAATTTTATTGTCTTTATAAGCACATATTACTTTAAGTTGATTAGCTTCAATATTGGGTAGAATTCTTGTAAATTCTGAATTATATATCGTGGTTGCTTTAAGACCGAGGCTTAATAAACTTTTAGTGTTCTCTTTAACTTGGCTAAAATCAGTAAGCAGATAAAGAATTTCTTGATACTCAGGGCTAATTGTATCATAATTTAAACCTACTTCTAAAAGGTAATTTCTAAAATCAGTGTTTTGAACACGACTTTCAAGAGTTGTATTTTCATTCAAGAGATTATGATAAGCATTACGTAAATTTCCTTCAATAATCAGCCCGATACCACGATTAATATCGTGACTAATAAACTTTTTGATTTCACTTGGTAGTTGGGTAATATTATTAATGCTACCATCTTCTAGCATTTTAATTAGTTTCTCATAGGCTTGAATTACTATTGTTTTTTGTTTAGTAAAGGTATTGGCATAAGTTTTCAAATTAGCAATATGACTATTAATTAATTTTACAACTTTACGAATCGCATTATTTTTATCTTTAAAATCAACATAGGTTTGTTCATCAAAATTATTTTGAGAACGATTCATCTCTTGATTAAAACGTTTAGCAATTGCTTTTTTTTGTTTTTCATTTGTTGCTTTGCGAGCTAAAACATCAACTGAGATTGAACAATAATATTTGGCTACGATTAAAGCATAAAGAATTTCAATGCTCTGAATTGTGTCGTATTTTTTAATAACATTAACAAAATCATCACTAAATATCTTCTGACATTTTATCATCGATTTCGCTTCTTGCACTTCATTTTGATCATCATCCAAAGATAAATTTCTGACACTAATAATATAAACTGCTAACTCGTTAGCATCATTAATGGTCCATTTATCAATTTTTTCTTTAATACTTTGAATATCTTTACTAATCTCAATGTAATTATTCTCCATATTATATAATTTTAAACAAGCAATAAACAAATCGCTGTTTTTTAGTTGGAAGATTGTTCGATAATCATCTAAATCATAATTAGCAATTATTTTATGAAAAAATTCAACTTCTGAAGTAACCGAAAAATTAGTATCGGTAATACTTTTCTTAGTCGCGATAATTTCATTTTGGGCAGCAACAATATAGTCGCTATTTTCTAAACTTTGATTAGTGGATGCCATTTTTCTGCCCCCTTTCCTCTACTTTTAAATTAGGTAGAAGTTCTTCTATTTCAGTATTTATCGCCTCTTGGCGAATAAGGAAGGCCTCATCATTTAAAGCTTCAAGGATACCAGCCTTTTGGCTAATAAACATATTATAACGAGCACATAAAAACTGTTTTAAACGGCTATCTTTTTGTTGGCGTTTAATATAACAACCTAAAAGAATAATATTATTATTACCTAAATTATAAAAGAATAATCTTGAACCATTAGTATTCTTCATTTCCATTACTTGTTTTAAAGTACTATCGTTTTCAAAACTGCGGACATCAAAATCATTTCGGTTATAACCAGTTCTTAATTTTTGAATCATGGCCGTAAAAGTATCATAATATGATTCGGCTATTTTTTTCTTTAAATCAGATAAAACACAACAACCCCGAGGTGACTCAAAATCAGTAGTCAAATACCAAATGTTATTAGTTTCTTCTGGTTCATCATCTTCAGGAACATCAGTGCTAATTTCATTTTTGCTAGTGTCTAAGATGTATTGCCAAAAATCAACTAATATTTGATATTGTTGACGAATATCAATTAGTTCTTCCTTGGTAAAGCTCATCTCTTCATTCAATAATTTACGAATTACATTTATCTCTGCTCTCAATTTAATTAATAGCGTCTTGATTATTAAACTATAATCTTTGTGTTCTTTACTTGGTAATACCATGGCGAAATCAATTGGTGATGTACAAGCAAGAATATCTTTTAAATACTGATTGACATCAAATTTTTTAGGACCTTCAATATTAATTGCGATATGAACTGGTTCTTCCACTATTACCTTGACCGGTTGGCTATGATTTGCAAGGGATCTTAAATATTGTTGTTCTTTCTGGCGCAGGTAGTAATTCTTTTCTCGAGTTTTAATAAAGATTCGCTCATTATGTTCTAATATTAAATTTAATGCACACGAAACAGTGGCACTATCACCAGTGCGAATGAGAATTCTAATTAATTTTTGGGCATCCTCAATATATTTATCAGGATATTTACTTAAATATTGCTTAAGTCGCTCCATAACTAACCCCTCTTTTTGAGCGATTATTATAGCATAATATCGGATTTTGTCAATTGTCGCAAAAAAAAAGAACTTGCGTTCTTTTATACACGATAGAATTTTGTGCTTTTTCTTGTTATGGCAATCGCAAGAATCGCTATCCCAGTTGAACCAAACAATACTAAATAATTAACAAATGAACCCGTTGGTGGTTGACTTGTTGATGTTACTGGTATCTCTTCACAGTTAGGGCTGGCAGTACTAGTCTTACTAATATCATAATCACCAGTTAAATTTGAAGTTAACGGTGAACCATTTTCGACATAAGTAACTTTAACACATATCTCACCACAAGTTGTAACATCATCTAACATCTTAACAACAATTGAACCTAAATCAAAAGTACTAGCTATTGTTCCTTTTGGTGATACTTCATAGCTTAATGCTGTAGCATCGTTCTTATCAGTTGTCCACACACTACTATTTGCGGTAAAGGATTCAACAGTTAAACCACTAAGCGTATTTTTCTTAACTTCAATCGTTACTTTAGAAATATCTTCCCCAGCAGTTTGCACATCACCACTAATAGTACAGGTTGTTGTTGCTCCCTTCTCTAATGCCGTTTCCGGACAGTCGAATCTGAAGTTTACTGCTGCTTTTGATACTAAAGGTAACATAAAACTTAACAATCCAATAGCCAACAATTTAGAAGCTGTCTTCACAATTATCCCTCTTTTCTATAGTTTTTTCTCTACTATAACCAAATTATAGCATACTCTTTTTTAGCTTGTGTGATTTTTTTCAAAAATAGTGTAAACTATGATATTATTATGTATAGAATAATAAGTGGTGATTAGATGAAGAAGATAACAATTAATATCAAGCAAAAAACTTTATTTTTCGAATACAAGAATGAAAATGATAAGGTTGCTAAAAAACTACTAAATACTAATGTTATCAGTAATGATGAACTAATCTTTAGCCAAGACTACCTTGAAAATAATCATAAATTAGTCG
>DAOOOU010000055.1:0-3924 GCA_035387905.1 Bacilli bacterium
CCTTTATTTATCGCTACTTACCACAGCATTGTTTATATTTTTTCCCTGAGCCACACGGACACGGATCATTGCGGCCTATTTTATTTACTTTTTTAGGAGTAGCTTTGATCTTTTCTTTACCATCATTAGCATTGCCTTTAATGGTTTGTTTGCGCTCTGTATTTTGTTTAATTTCGGCTTTTAATAAGAATACTGATATTTGTGAATCAATTGACGCTAATAAATTATCAAATAATTCATAACCTTCCATGGTGTAAGCTTGAAGCGGATTGGTTTGCCCATAACCTCTTAAACCAATACCTTCACGCAGATGCTCCATGGCGCTAATGTGATCAACCCACGCATTATCAATTACTCTTAAAGCAATTGCTTTTTCAAATTCACTAATAATTTCGGTAGGAATATCTTTAATTTTATTTAAGTAGTCACTTTGGTCTTTATTTGATAAATATTCGGTTAATACATTATTATCTTTAATATCAACAATCTCTTTAAGTTGGATTTTTTTACTCTTAATTAAATTAGTATTAATATATTCGATAATTTCATATTTATCGTTCTCTGTTAAAAAGCCTTCGGGGAGAATATGATTTTCAACTAAATCAGCAATATTATTTTTAAACGTTTTATAGGTTCGTTCCGAAATGTTTTCGTGATCAAGAATTTCATTACGACGAGCATAGATTATTTCGCGTTGCTCATTCATAATGTTGTCATAGTCAAGTAAACTTTTTCGGGCATCGAAGTTATTGCCTTCAACTTTTTTCTGAGCGGTTTCAATGCTTCTTGTAAATGTCTTTGATCTAATGGCCTGAGTTTCATCTAAACCTAAACGAATTAATAAATTTTTAATTTTATCAGTTCCAAAACGACGCATTAAATCATCATCAAAGGAGATAAAGAACTGACTATGACCAGCATCTCCTTGACGACCAGAACGACCTCTTAACTGATTATCAATTCTTCTTGATTCATGACGTTCTGTACCAACGACACATAAACCGCCTAGTTCTTTAACACCATCGCCTAGTTTAATGTCGGTTCCTCGACCGGCCATATTGGTAGCAATGGTAATAGCACCCTTTTGCCCAGCCTGCGCAATAATATCAGCTTCTCGTTCATGGTTTTTAGCATTTAATATCTCGTGTTTAAGTTTTTCTTTTTGCAGTAATAAACTTAAGTATTCGTTATTTTCAACAGATATTGTCCCAACTAAGATTGGTTGACCTTTACTATGAATTTCTTTAATATAATTAACGATTGCTTTATATTTACCAGTCGCTGTAGGATAAACCAAATCAGGATAATCAACCCTAATTAGCGGTTTATTGGTTGGAATTTGAATAACATACATATTATATATATTAATAAATTCTTCTTCTTCAGTTTTAGCAGTACCGGTCATACCAGATAATTTACGGTACATACGAAATAAGTTCTGAAAGGTGATTGTAGCCATCGTTCTCGTTTCTTGATTAATGGTAACGCCCTCTTTGGCTTCAATTGCTTGGTGCAAACCATCACTATATTGGCGGCCATGCATTAATCGACCAGTAAATTGGTCAACAATAACAACAATATCTTCTTCAACAACATAATCAACATCACATTTGAAACCATAATTGGCTTTTAATGCTTGATTTAAGTGGTGAACTAGTACTGAATTATTAATATCATACAAATTGCTTAAGTTAAAAACTCTTTCAATTTTGGCACTTCCCTCTTCAGTAAGGGAGACATTTTTCGTTTTTTCGTCAATGGTATAATCTTGTTCATTTTTTAATCTTTTAACAGCTCGATCAGCGTCAATATATAAATTAACCGAATCGAATGCTCCTCCCGAAATAATTAACGGGGTACGAGCTTCATCAATTAATATTGAGTCTACCTCATCAACAATACAGAAATTTAGTGGTCGTTGAACACGATCTTCTGATCTAACAACCATATTATCTCTTAAATAGTCAAAACCAATTTCGTTATTTGTTGAGTATAAAACATCGCATAAATAGGCTTCTCTTTTTTCTGTAGGTGACATTTCTCTTAAGTTTAAGCCAACTGTTAAACCAAGAAAGCGGAAAATATTACCCATCCATTCCGAGTCTCTTTTTGCTAGAAACTCATTTACGGTAACGATATGAACTCCATCACCGGTTAACGCGTTTAAATAAGTTGGCAGGGTTTCGGTAAGCGTTTTACCTTCACCAGTTTTCATCTCTGCTATGTTTCCATAATGAATTGCTAAACCACCTAATAACTGAACATAAAATGGCCGTTCCCCAATTACTCTAAATGCCGCTTCTCTTACCACAGCAAAAGCCGGAACAATAATATCTTCTAACGTTCCGCCTTCGGCTAATTCTTTTTTAAATTCGTTTGTTTTAGCAGCAAGTTCTTCATCACTTAGTTTATGTATTTCCTCACTAAGTGCTTCAATCTTATCTGCAATTTTTTCAAACCTTTTTAGTTCTTTATATTCTGAATCAATTAACTTTCTAAATAAGCCCATCCTGTATTCCTCCATAAAAGATATTGTAGCAAATTAATGGCTAAATGGCAATTTAATAACAGCTTTATTATTTGACTTATTTAGTATTAATAATTCCGTAACAACCATCTTTTCTTTTGTAAATAACTGATACACAATCTTCTTCTATATTATTAAAGATAAAGAAATCGTGGTTCAATAATTCTGCTTGCAGTAATGCTTCTTCTTCATCCATTGGCTTCATTTCAATATTTTTTCGTTTTACAATTTTAACATCATCACAATTTGGTTTAGGTTCTATTTCTTTAGTAAAACCAGTCATTTCTAGATTTTTATATTTATCATTAATTTTGTTTTTATTTTTAACGATTTGTCTTTCTAATTTATCAACAACTAAATCAACTGCCGCATAATAATCAGAGTGGATTTCTTCAGCTCTAATCGTGAATTTACGAGTAAGAGAGGTAACTTCAATCCGTTTTTGAATCCCCTTGACTTTAATAATCACATTCATTGTTACACTTTCTGGTTTATCTAAGTATTTTTCTAATTTAGTTAACTTTTGTTCAATGTAATCAAGCATGGCTTTAGTGACTTTAATTTTCTCACCATGAACATTTATTTTCATATAATCCCTCCTATTATTTATTTTACCACACTTTAATGGTAATCTCTATCTTAACCAATCCTCGTTATGTTAATAAAATCAACAATAAAGTTTGTAATTAAATAGCCCATAATAATACTAATTAAGATTACTATTATTCGTGCTTCATAAGGGCGATTTTTTTTCATTATTTTATCAAAATTTATGCCTCCTAAAGCAAAAACGCTAAGTAATGTTGTAAAAATATATAGATATGCTTTATATCTCATTGTTTAGTCCTTTTTCATAATTTTTTATTTTATTAACTCTTCTAACATGTCTTTCTTCATTAGAAAGCGGTGTGTTAATAAGGGCTTTAATGTACTGTATTGCTAATTCGACAGTGGTATCCTTGCCGAAAGCAATAGCATTAACACAATTATGGCCGCGAGCAATTACTACTTCTACTTCATTTTGGACACGAGCACACATTATACCTTTAACTTTATTCGCAGCAATTGACATTCCTATTCCATTGCCACAAATAAATATGCCAAAATCTTTACTTGGATCGAACCGGTTAGCA
Organism: Bacilli bacterium; assembly: GCA_035387905.1. Taxonomy (GTDB): domain Bacteria; phylum Bacillota_I; class Bacilli_A; order RF39; family UBA660; genus DAOOOU01. Next base: position 3,661 of record DAOOOU010000055.1, read on the forward strand.
ATATCAAATACAAAATCAGGGTAATCGTCTTCCGGGTTATTGAGAACCGAACTTTCAATTATTTCAGCGTTGCTAATATTCTCAATAATCTGCCTTTTAAGTTCGACTCCGTTGTGATCGCTAGCAATAAATATTCTCATTTTTTCTCCTCCATTATCCTTTTAAATATTGGTAATACCCCTATTCCTGCACTACGATGAGGTGGTAATTGATATATATCATGTCCTGGCATGTTGTTAGCTTCAATTAAATATGGGCCCTCTT
>DAOOOU010000056.1:0-3898 GCA_035387905.1 Bacilli bacterium
ATTAAAGAAAAGTATCAGCCGGCCCTTGATTATTTAACTGTAATCGACGAAATTATCAAAAAAGGAGAATAAAGATGCCAAATAAAAAAAATAATGCCAAAAAATCAGCTTTCAATAATAAAATCCAAAAAAAGCGCAAAGTAATTCATAAAAAAATTGAAACTAAGAAAAAAGCCATTAAAAAATATATTAAAAAGCAAACGCGAATTAATCTCATTCTTGGATCATTATTAATCTTAGGGATTATTGCCCTAGGGATAATGTTAATTTTTGGCTTATTCATAATTATTACTGCTCCGAAATTTAATACTGATTTATTATATAATAAAGAATCATCCGTAATCTATGATATGAATGGTAAAGTAATTGCTCGTTTAGGAGCGGAAAATCGGGAACTAGTAACCTATGATGAATTACCGCAAGTCTTAGTCGATGCCATTATTGCTACCGAAGATTCACGCTTCTTTCAACATAACGGTTTTGATATTGCGCGTTTTACAAAAGCTTCTTTAGGCCAATTATCGGGCGACGCTGGAGCTGGTGGTGCTTCCACCCTAACAATGCAAGTTGTTAAAAACACTTTTACTAATCGTAATTCTCGAGGTTTAAGTGGTATCATTCGTAAATTCACTGATATTTATATGGCTGTCTTTAAAGTTGAAAGAAACTATACAAAAGAAGAAATAATTGAATTTTATGTTAATTCCCCATGGCTAGGAAATGGTGCTTATGGTGTAGAACAAGCTTGTCAAGCCTTCTTTGGCAAATCCGTAAGAGATATTAGTTTAGCTGAAGCTTCATTATTGGCAGGAATTTTTAAAGCCCCTTATTCATATAATCCTTTTACTAATGAACAACTAGCTACTCAAAGACGAAGTATCGTGCTTAATCTAATGGTTAAACATGGTTATATTACCAAAGAGCAAAAAGCTGAAACCGAAAAGATACCGATTAGTTCCCTAGTTGTTGATTCAGCAGCACAGAAACTAAATAAATATCAAGGGTTTATTGATACCGTTGTGGAAGAGGTAATTGCTAAAACCGGTAATGATCCCTATAATGTTCCCATGACCATTTATTCAACAATGAATCCAGAAAAACAAGACATCTTAAATAATTTTGCCAATGGGGAATACTATTCGTTTGTTAATGATGTTGTCCAAACGGCAGTGGCCATGACCGATGTTAAAAACGGTTCAATTGTGGCCGTTGTTACAGGTCGTAACCAAACTGCGGAAAGAGCTTTTAACCGAGCCACAATGATGAATCGTCACCCTGGTTCGACGGCTAAACCAATTTTTGATTATGGTCCTTTAATTGAATATAACAATACCTCTACATATACCCCGATTCTTGATGAAAAAGTGAATTACGGTAATGGTTATTTAAAAAACGCTGATGGTTCTTACTTTGGATTATTAACCTCAAGGCAAGCTTTATACCGAAGTCGAAATACTGCTGCTTTAAGAGCTTTTAGGCAAGTTGAAAAAGATCAAATCAAAACCTTTGCTAGTGGCTTAGGTATCAATTTTGGCGAAGAGTTAACGGAAAACTTAGCTGTTGGTGCTTTTGATGGAGTTAGTCCCCTTGAGCTATCGGCGGCTTATGCAGCATTTGGCCGCGGTGGTTATTATATTGCCCCCTACTCATTTACAAAATTAATTTATAATGAATCTGGTGATGTTTTTGAACAAAAACCAGTTAAGAAAAAAGTAATGAGCGAAGAAACTGCCTATATGATTACTTCAATCCTGATTACTGGGGCCACATCTGGTTTTAATGGTAATATCAGTGTTAGTGGTACCCAAGTTGCATCGAAGAGTGGTACTAGTACCTATGATGCAGCAATCTTACAAAAACTAGGTGTACCACTATCAGCTTCAGCTGATAACTGGATGGATTTTTACAGTCCCGACTACTCTATATCAATCTGGTATGGGTATGATAAAGTAAGCAAAGACTATTATACAACCGCTTTAGGTGGTGCAGCCGTTCGTAATAAACTGACTACTGTTCTTGGTAATCGCGTTTTAGATAAAAATGCTAAATTTAAAAAACCAAGCGGGGTTGTTTCTGTTGAAGTTGAATGGGAAACCTTCCCACCGCAACTACCAAGTGAATTTACTCCTAGCAACATGCGCTTAACTGAGTTGTTTAAAAAAGGGACTGAACCAACTGATGTTTCAAAAAGATTTAGTCAGTTAAGTAATCCCACAAATGGTAGTGCTACCCAAAGTGGTTCTAACGTTATAATTTCTTGGGATCCAATTGCTAAACCCGAAGCTATTGATCCTGTTGCTCTACAAGAACACTTTAATACTTATTATGAAAATTATGCTAATAAATATTACGAAAAAAGATTAGCTTATAATAATGCTAATATTGGCGAATTAGGTTATCGTGTTTATGCTCAAGACTCTGCTGGAAACTTAGTGTATTTAGGCTATACTACCCAAAATACTTTCTCATATAACAATAGTGCTGGTTATTCTAACTTTGTGGTAAAAGCTTCATATAGTATATTTACTGCAAATATGAGTTCTGGTTTAACTATTAGTGGTAGTTCAGTTCCAGTAACTCCTGGTGGTAATATTAATTATCATTTAAAAACTGGTGCTTCATTTTTAGAAGAAATTTGTCTAAAAAAAGACATTAATAGCACTATCCCCTATACTTATAATGCAGACGAGGTATATTTAGTTGATGAAAAAAATAATATTGTAAAAGATAAAAAGCCTAATGTTAATTACTGCGATACAAAAGAAAACTGTGTTAAAAGTGGAATTAGTTTAAATATTGATGGCAAATATCGAATTACATATTCATATTTGGATGATGTTCCAATACAACAAATTGTTAATGTCAAAGATAGTTGCCCATAAAAAAAGATCGTAAGATCTTTTTTATTGTTCATCATCTTCAATCCAATTATAATCAAAGAGGTTTTTAGTGGGTTTATTGTCTTCCTTTTGTTTTTCCAAATGAACCTTAACATCAGCCATTGTTTTAAACCCTTTTTTACCCCACTCATATATTATCTTATCAATATAACGCAAACTAGTAACACCATTATAAACTGCTTCTTTTAAGGCTCCTAAAACCATCTCTTCGGTAGTTCCAGTAGCTAACCAACCATTAATTATTTCTAAATCCATTGAAGATAGCGTTCGCCCAAATTCTTTCTCAAAAACAGTATAAATATCAGTCTTTGTCTCTTCTTTAACCACTTGTTCAAAATTATTTTGAAAAAACTCATATATGCCATCTAAGCTTACTTCTTCATTCATTCTTCCGGAACTATCAGTTACTGTTTTAAGAGTAATCAGTTTCTTTTGCATTAAACTATTAAATGTATCTAAAGCTGTTTTTTCATTGATATTGATTGTTTGACAAACTAAGTTAAGATCAAATACTTTACTGTAGTTATTATCAAAAAAGACTAACATCAAAAATTCGTCTAATGATAGCTTTAGATTTTGAGCAACTTCAATAAGATGACCAGCAATAATAAATTTTTTGGTATTTAAGATATTTTCAAGCGCTTTTTTCATTTAACCACTGCTCTCTATTAGTAATTAGATATTTGCTAATATCTTTCCGATTATTAGCTAATTTTCGTTCTAAAATTTGGCTTATTAAATCGTCAATTACCATTTTTAATGTCTTACCAGGTTCAATTCCTATTATATTACATATTTCTAAAATCTCAATCTTTAAGTCATTTTTTTCGATTAAAGGCATTTTTTCATATATCCGGCTGATTGACTTAGCGCTTAACCCTAATATTTTACCACCAATTAAACAAGCGTAGTAACCTTCTTGATACATGATATTATTATCAATACGACCATAAGCAATTACTTTTTTTATACTTGCAATATTATTCTTTTCGTTATTA
>DAOOOU010000057.1:0-3772 GCA_035387905.1 Bacilli bacterium
ACTCGAAGGCCAGCGCCTGGGTGAACCCGATGACGGCTGCTTTGGCCGCCGAGTTTGCGATAAAAATCAATATGATGGCAATAACGCTTTTGAATATACCGGCCGCAGTACCGAGCGAGAAATCGCCCTGACCGATACCCCAGTAAAGAACCCAGATGTCGATCGTTTCTGAAACGCTTTTCACAAGGCCGTTGGTGAGAAGGTATTGAATCTCAAAACCGACATTGAGAACATTACCCAAATTGATCAGGACGCCTTTACTGATCATAGTAGTTCTTTAATCTTAAAATTTAAAGGTGCGCAACGAACAATCGGTAATAATGTAGGTGGTACTTTTAACCTAAGCGGTTTTAATGTTACATGGAATAACTAAAATAGTTAATAATTTGAGGTGAAGTTCATGATCAGTGTTTTTTTAGGTGGGACATGTCATCATTCAACATGGCGTGATGATTTAATTGCTAAACTTGATGCGACCAAGGTAAAACCTTTTAATCCGGTTGTTCCTCATTGGAATGAAGCGGCCCAATTAAATGAACTATATCATCGAGCTCATGATGATTTATGTTTATATGTTATAACCCCGGAAATTCCCCCTTACAATTCGATATCTGACGCTGAAGTAGTTGATGATAGTAATAAAAGACCGGAAAAAACCATCTTCTGTGTTCTAAATGAAAGAGCAGGTCTTACTTTTAATGAACATCAACAAAAGGGAATTGCCATGTTAAAGAAAATTCTTACGCAAAACCAAGTTAAAATATTTGATAATCTAGATGATGTGGCTACTTATTTAAATAATTATCAATCTTAAAGATTCTATGATTCATTAGCAATGAATCTTTTTTTTATGGGCGGATAATGGTATAATGAGATAGGTGATAATAATGTTTGAATACATGGGCGATCGGATTGCTCAAGCAATAAAAAATATTAAAGGTATGGGCCGAATTACAGAAGAAAATATTAGTGATGCCCTAAGAGAAATAAGAATGGCGCTTTTAGAAGCTGATGTTAGCTATCAAGTTGTTAAAGATTTTATTGAACAAGTTAAAGTTAAAGCTTTAGGGATGGATGTTGCTAAAAGTCTAAAACCCGAAGAATTATTTATCAAGTTAGTTAAAGATGAACTAATTATCCTTTTAGGTGGTGATGTTACACCTTTAGTAACAGAAAAAAAGCCAACAGTTTTAATGTTGGTCGGTCTGCAGGGTAGTGGTAAAACGACAACTGCTGGTAAGATAGCCAACTTTATGCGCAAAAAGTATAATAAAAAACCCCTACTGATTGCAGCTGATGTCTATCGCCCCGCAGCTATTAATCAATTACAAGAAATTGGTAAATCATTAAATATTGATGTCTACAATGAAGACCAAAAAGATGTTAATTTAATTGTTAAAAATGCTTTAGCTTATGCCCAGGAACAAGGTCATGACTATTTAATTATTGATACTGCTGGACGACTTCATATTGACGAGCAATTAATGCAAGAATTACAAATGATTAACAATAATTACCAACCCCATGAAGTCCTCTTAGTAATTGACGCTATGATGGGGCAGGATGCCATAAACGTTATAACTGGTTTCAATGAACAACTACAGCTAACTGGTACTATCCTAACTAAATTAGATGGTGATACTAAAGGTGGTGTTGCCTTAAGTATTAAACAATTAACAAATATTCCCATTAAGTTAGTTGGCGATTCGGAAAAACTAGACGGTTTAAGCGAATTTTATCCTGAACGAATGGCCCAAAGAATTTTAGGCATGGGTGATATATTAGCAATTGCTGACAAAGTTGAGGGGGTTATTGATGAAACCGAAGCTAAAGCTCAAGCTGCTAAAATGCGTAAAGGAAAATATGACTTAGGTGATTTTTTAATTAATTTAAAACAAATTAAAAAGCTTGGCCCTTTGGAAAATATTTTAAAAATGTTACCTCAAGCTCGTAAATTAGGATTAAATAACGTTAATGTTGATCCTAAACAGCTTAATCAAATTGAAGCAATGATACTATCAATGACCAAAGCTGAACGGAGTAATCCCGATATCTTAAAAGCTTCAAGGAAACAAAGAATTGCTCGAGGTAGCGGTTCCTCAGTTGAAGATTTAAATCGTCTGCTGAAACAATTTGCAACTATGAAAGAAATGATCAAGCAAGTTAATAGTGGTAATTTCAAATTACCGCAATAAATAATAAATTAACTGTAATATAATTATATGGGAGGATTAAAATGAAAAAAAATGGTTATACAGTAATTGAATTAGTAATTTTATTATTTTTGATGGCAGTTACCACAGTAATTTTTTTAACAAAAACATCATATGCCTTTAAGGATGATAATGATCGGGTGCGCTATAATCAAACAAAAATTATTATTGCTCACGCTAAAGCTTATGGAGAAACCATAATTGATGAGTTAAGAACTAATGGTAATAAAGAAATTTTAGTTCAGACGTTAGTCGATAATAATTTTCTCCAAGCTGATGAAAAAGGTAATGTCGTTGCCGTTGATGATAAAACAAAGATTCTTAATAACGAAAAAATCGAACTAAGATATGATCAAGAGCGGGATATAATTACGGTAATATATCCTAAATAGGAGGTTTTTAATGGCAATTACAAAAACGGATTTTATTAATTTTTCCAAATGCCCCCGTTATACTGCTTTAGCAAAAATTCATCAAGATAAAGGGGAGGCTGATATCAGTTATCAAGATTATAAAGCGGCTGAACGCCAAGACCAACTTGCTGAAATTATTAATCAAATGTATGAAATTAAGGTAATAGATGGTGAAGAAGAGGAAATCGATAAGATTGATCTACCGAATGAACAATTAGCAGCCATGTTAAAGTATTATAAAATTGTTGAAAAAGAAGCAAGTCGGGTAGCAGCAAAAGTATTTGGGGGTAAAACAGTTGCTGCCGAATCTACTTTTAAGCAGGAAAGTTTTGATTTTTCGCAAAACGGGTTTAATTACTTATGCTATGTTGATATCTATAATGAGACGCAAGAGGCAATTAATATTATTGAAGTTAAAGCCACAACCAGTGCTAAATGTCAAAGAATGCACATAACTAAAGACAAAATAGAGCATTCTATTTGGCAACAACAAGGTAATTTTTTCTATTTAAAAGATGAAATAGCTAATTATCCGATTACTCAAGAAATGGAATTAGATAAATATCAAAAAACAAAAGCTAAATTATTTGATCGTTATCATGAATTAGGTAAATATGTTTATGATTTAGCAGTGCAAAGATTTATTATTGAAGGGGAATACCAAGCAGCCAATAATCCTAATATTGATAAATTAAGATACTATTTAGGATTTCTTAATAAAGAGTATCGTTTTTCTGGAATTTATGAAAATGATGAACCGGTTTATGATCTTGATGAAAATGGTAATGAATTAATTGTTTTTCTTGATTTAACGGCCGTAACCGCAGCTTATCAAGAACAGATCAAACATGATGCCATGAAGATTGAAAAATATTTAAAAACCCTTGATGCTACTCCTTGTGCTTTAGGTAAATGGTGTGGCTTTAAGACAACCAGTGAATGTCCCTATTTTACAACCGTTTGTGGTGCTCATATTCCTCATAGTAATTCCGTATTAAATTATCTAAATGGTGGCACCTTTGAGATAACTCCAGGTCAAAAATTAAGTAAACTAGATTTAATTAATGAAGGCTATCTTGATTTGCTAGATATTCCTGAGGCGGCAATTAATAACCAAAATCACCTTATTCAAAGAGACTGTTATCG
>DAOOOU010000058.1:0-3730 GCA_035387905.1 Bacilli bacterium
CTTGAACCGTTAACCAGCTAACTGGTTAACGGTTCAAGTATTATCTTATTAATATAAGATAATACTTGAACCGTTAACCAGTTAGCTGCAGTTTTCGGATTAATGCCTAAGGTAACACACTCTTCAAAGTAATTAGCATACTCAATTTCTTTAACAATAATTGTCGTATCGTAATCACTAAGGCCGTATTCCTCAAGATACTTAATTTTACGCTGGGGAGCTAATACTGGAATCTCCTTTTTTAATTGCTCAATTAATTCTTTAGCTAGGGGATAAGGTGGCAGATTTGGTTCAATAAAGTATTTATAGTCAATGGCATCAACTTTCGAACGCATTGTAATTGTAATCCCCTGCTCTTCATCATATCTTCTTGTCTCTTGAACTATCTCTGCTTTTTTGCCAGCTTCAATTAATGCTATTTGGCGCTCTATTTCGTAATTAATTGTGGCATAAACATTACCAAAGGAGTTAATGTTTTTAACTTCGACTTTAGTCCCTAAAGTCTTTTCCCCAACTGGTCTTACAGAAACATTTACATCACATCTAATTTGCCCTTTTTTGGTATCAGCCTCAGATATTCCCGTATATTTATAGATCTGACGCATTTGCTCTAAAAAAGCAACCGCTTCTTCCGCCGAATGAAGACAGGGATCAGTAACAATTTCTAATAATGGTACACCACAACGATTATAATCAATTACGGAAGTATTATATAAATGATCAAGGGAAGCAGCATCTTCTTCAAGATGAATATCTTGAATCGTCACATTAAATACTTGCTCATTATGATGTATGTCAATCTGCCCTTTAATCCCGACCGGATAATGGGCTTGGGTAATTTGATAACCTTTAGGCAGGTCAGGATAATAATAGTTTTTGCGGTCAAATATCATATACTCAGGAATTTCACAATTTAAGATTAATGCCATTTTTAAGGCATGATTAATACAAGCTTTATTGACTACCGGTAAGGTACCGGGAAAACCCATATCAACTGGTCGGACATTTATATTTGGCGTTTCATTATATTCGTTTTTTGCTCTAGAGAAGACTTTAGCATTAGATTTTAATTCACAGTGCATTTCTAAACCAATAACGGCTTCATATTTCATGATAAATCCCCCCTTTGGGCAATTTGGTTCTTATAACCTAATTTACTTTCGATAGCAAAAGCTAGATTTAGGACGTTAGCATCATCCTTTGCTTTACCAGTAATATTAATCCCAATTGGTAAATTATTAACTAACCCATTAGGAATGGTAATACTTGGAAATCCTCCAGCGTTACCAATAAATAAATGATTTTCTAAAATCGGATTTTCTTTTTGTAAAACATTTGAACTTTGTTCAATATAACGCGCTGGTCCCCCACTACATGGTAAAATTAAACCATCATATGTTTTAAATAATTCATTCATTGCTTCAACAATCAAGCGCCTAGCCCGTTGGGCATTAAGAAAGTAACGTTCTTGATTTTCTTTTTGTAAAACATAGGAACCAATAACAAATCTTCTTTTTATTAATGGGGAAAAACCTTTGGTTCGATGATCTTTAATAACTTCATAGATATTTTTACCTTCACCCCGAGGGCCAAAGACAATTCCCGTTAAATTTGAATCATTACTCGTAGCTTCAGCACATGATAAACAAAAATATGTGGGATATAAAGCATCTAGTAATCTTTGGTCAATACTTTTAGCTTCAACCATAATTCCTAGTTTCTCGCAGATCTTAATCGTTTTCTCAAATTCAGCCATTACGGCTTTTAATTCATCTGAAGCATCAGGACTATCTTTAAGATCAATAATTTCTTTAATATAAAATAACTTCTTGTTTTTAACTTGACCAGTACAAGCTTTAGCTAATGAAATATTATCGTCTGGTAGTGAAGTCATATCTTCTTCGTCATAACCTTTAATTCCATCAATGACAATTGCGGCATCAAGGACACTTCTAGTTAAACAACCAACATGATCTAATGAAGATGCAAAAGCAAATAAGCCATAACGACTAACTAACCCATAAGTCGGCTTATAACCAACTATCCCACAGTAAGCTGCTGGTTTACGAATTGAATCACCCGTATCAGAACCCAAAGCATAAGGCACAATGCCCATGGCAACAGCAGCTGCTGAACCAGCCGAAGAGCCAGCAGTTAAGCGTTTCGGATCCCAAGGATTATGAACTATCCCGGTATGACCAGTGGTGCCATTACCACCCATCCCTAATTCATCCATAACGGTTTTGCCGATATTAACTGCCCCTAATTCTTTTAACTTACGAACACAAGTGGCATCATAAAAGGGAACATAGTCTTTTAGGGTATTAGAAGAAGCTGTTGTCAAAATATCTTTAGTTGAAAGATTATCTTTAACAGCATAAGGAATTCCCGATAAAATATGACCGGTAAGCGGTTGTTCCTTGGCATCATCAATAATTGTCACAAAAGCATTAATCTCTTTTTGACTAGCATGAGCTTTAGTTAAAGCTTCAGTAATTAATTCTCTACTAGTTACTTTACCTGATTTTAATAGTTCATGAAGTTCAGTTAGTGATTTAGTTAAATAGTTCATTATTCACCCACCACCTTTGGCACTTCAATTTCACGACCTTCAGTTTGATCACTGTTTTTCAATAAATCAGTAACCGGTATCGAAGCAAATACTTGATCATCATTGACTATTAATGCAGAATAATCTAGAGCAAAAGTCTGTGGTTCAACATCTTTAATATTAGGAATTTTATTAATTAAATCAAAATTTGCTTTAATAATGGCAAACTCATCAAGCACGGTTTTATTTTCTTCGCGAGTTAAACCAATTAATAATTTCGCGGCTAAATCATCAACTAGGGTTTCACTAAATTCTTCAGGCATGATTATCTTCCTCCAATTTAATTCCTAATTCTTTTAATTGTTCGAAAGCGACAGCACTTGGGGCTTCACTCATTAAATCACTAGCACTTTGGGTTTTAGGAAAAGCAATAACATCTTTTATATCATCTGTCTGAGCTAGAAGCATTGTTAAACGTTCTAAACCAATTGCTAAACCAGCATGGGCCGGTGCCCCATATTTATAAGCTTCAATAAAAAACCCAAATTTATTTTTAATTTCTTTTTCGGTTAAACCTAAAGCTTCAAAAACTTTTTGTTGAACCTCTGGCTGGTAAATTCTAACTGAACCCCCACCCAATTCATAACCATTTAAGACAATATCATAAGCTTGGGCGAGACAGGTCTCTGGCTTAGTAATTTCATTAATATCTTTGGGCATCGTAAAGGGATGATGCATAGATTTGTAACGTTTATCAGTTGTTGAATACTCAAACATGGGAAAGTCAATAACCCACAAGAAATTTAATTTATCTTTATCAATTAAGTTTAATTCTTTAGCAATTTTTATTCTTAAAGCTCCTAAAGCCGCCCATACTATTTCTTTTTGATCAGCCACAATTAAAATTAAATCATTATTGGTAATAGCAAAGGTATTTTTAATTTTTTCCAATTTATCAGGTTCAATATTTTTGGCAATAACACCATTAAAAGTATCATTATCATATTTTAACCACGCTAATCCTTTAGCCCCATAAATCTTCACAAAATCCGTTAAGTGTTCAACATCACTGCGGGAATACTTATCGCCATTATTTTTAATAATTAAACAATTTACGATACCGCCACTACTAATCACATTATTAAAGACATTCATACTAGTGCCTTCTAGAATCTTTGT
>DAOOOU010000059.1:0-3725 GCA_035387905.1 Bacilli bacterium
CAATCAAATCTTGAACATATTCTTGATTATTTAATAAACCCCATTTTTGAATAAATTTTGGATTTTTTTTATGATTTTTTAGATACTGCAAATTAACATAAAACTTATTGTGCTCTTTAATAATAACCTCATTAGCTAAATAGTAACCAAGCTGGGCCATATGCTTTCTAACTTCTGGTAATTTATTAGTTGGTTGTAAGACGACTTGCTTAATCCTACTAAGTTGCTTAGAATCAATTAATATCTTATTGATGGTTAGTCCCCCTAATCCAGAAATAACCACAGTATCATAATCTTGTAAATTTATTCCGTGTAAACCATCAGCTAGCTCTGTCTTGATATTTAAGCCTTGCCCTTCAATCTTTTTTTTGACATTATTTAAGGCACTAGCATTAATATCAGTAGCTAAAACTTTTTGAGCAAGTTTATTACTTACTAAATAAATACTTAGTAAACCATGATCAGCACCAACATCAATTACTTTTGCTTGAGCAGGAATTAAATTGGCTAAAGTTTTTAATCTTAAGCTTATCATTCAATTAAAAAATCCCTTAATTTTTTAGCACGTGAAGGATGACGTAATTTACGTAAGGCTTTAGCTTCAATCTGTCTTATTCGCTCACGAGTAACATTAAATCTTTTACCAACTTCTTCTAAGGTATGACTTGTGCCATCAACTAAACCAAAACGGAGTTCTAATACTTCTTGTTCCCGTTCTTGTAAAGTAAGTAAGACACTTCTAATTTCTTCTTTGAGAATCTCTGTCGTTGCATATTCTTCAGGAGACATACTTTGTTTATCCTGAATAAAATCACCTAAATGAGAATCTTCTTCTTCCCCAATTGGGGTTTCTAAAGAAACTGGATCTTGGCTGATTTTGATAACTTCGCGAACTTTATCAACGGAAATCCCCATGCGTTCGGCAATCTCTTCTTCAAGCGGCTCGCGATTTAATTCAAGGGTCATTTGTCTTTGAATACGAGCCATCTTATTGATGGTTTCAACCATATGAACCGGTACTCTAATCGTCCTCGCTTGATCAGCTAAGGCTCTAGTAATTGCTTGTCTAATCCACCAAGTAGCATAAGTTGAAAATTTATAACCTTTACCGTAGTCAAATTTTTCAACAGCTTTCATTAATCCCATGTTGCCTTCTTGAATTAAGTCTAAAAACAATAAACCACGACCAACATATCTTTTAGCAATACTAACTACCAGTCTTAAATTTGATTCAGCAAGAATATTTTTGGCTTCTTGCTCGCCATTGGCAACCCGCATTGATAAGTCAAGTTCTTCTTCTGAACTTAATAAGCTAATGCGCCCAATCTCCTTTAAATACATACGAACTGGGTCGTTAATATTAATATCTTTTGTAATCTCAACATCATCTAAGATTATTGGTTCATCTTTGATTTCACTAATATTAGGTTCAGTGCCCCCCTCTTCAACATTAGATATTACTTCAATATTATTTTCCACAAAGAAATTATATAATTCATCTAATGAATCATTATCCATTTCTAAGCCTTTTAATACTTCCGTTAATTGTTCAAAAGTAATATAACCTTTCGCTTTACCGAGTTCAAACAACTCATTTTTTCTTTCTTCTAAACTTTTAATCTTGATCATGATTTACCCATCCTTTTTTTAATTCCGTCATTTTAGTGACAATTTCTAGTTTTTTATTAATATCAGTTTCGGTTTTTAAGTCTGCTTTTAATTTACTGATTTCTTTACTGACCATTGCTTTATCAGCAGCCGCTAAGTACTGACTCATCGCTTCCGGAGTTAGTTCTTCTTCACTACAAGCATTAACAATTGTCGTTACTAAACCAGCTACTTTTTCATTATTATTAATATGCGTAATAAAGTCCGCTACATTAATGCCACTACTTTTATTCTGCTCATAATAGCAAATAATTTCACTGGCTATCTCCCGATAACGAATATCATCAAAATAACCTAATTGTTTATTATACATTTTGATATAACGCTCATCATTCATCATGAAATATAATATTTTTTCGGCAGCTATATCATAAGGGGTTTTTTTCGGTTGCTTAACAATTACTGGTGCTTCTTTTATTACTTGAGGCTTTGTTACTAATAGTTTACTCTTTAATAAGCCTTGATCGATATTATATTCTTGACTAAGTTTATTGATGGTAATTTCTTTTAGAATATCATCATCGATGCCATTTAAATAATTAATAATTTCATTAATATATTTAGCTAATTCTTCAGTATTTGTTAAATCTTTATTAGCTTTTAGGGCTTGAAATTTATAATCATAAAAATTTGGCGCAGCATCAATAAGATTTATATATTTTTCTACACCATTTTTTATTATGTATTCATCAGGATCTTTTGCCTCCTGATAAGTTACAACATTAACGGCTATTTGATTTTTTACAAGAATTTCACCACAAGCTAAAGTGGCTCGCTTTCCCGCTTCATCGTTATCCAGACCAAGAATGACATTTACTCGCAGTTTTTTTAACAAGGTAACTTGTTCTTTAGTTAAACTAGTACCCATTAAAGCTACGACATTATCTAAACCACTCGCAATTAAGCGAATCGCATCCATATAACCTTCAACAATAATGATATAGCCTTGTTTTTTAGCACTATCTTTAGCTTGATGATAATTATATAAAATCTCCCCCTTTTTAAAGATTTTGGTTTCTTGGGAATTTATATATTTAGCACTCGCTTCATTACGGTACAAACGACCACTAAAAGCAACAACTTGGCCGTCTTGATTCCATAACGGGAAGATAATTCTACGCGTAAAAACATCATAAGTCTTTTTTGCCGCAATGGTAATTAAGCCTAATTCTTGTAAAGTATTAATACTGTATTTTTTATTTTGTAAAATTTGAAATAAACCATCATCTTCATCAAGAGCTAGACCGATTTTAAATTGCTTAATCATCGCTTCATTGATTTGGCGTGATTTTAAATAGGTACGAGCTTCTGCACCAGCAGCCGTTTGTAAATTATTTTGATAATATTTCATCGCTAAATCCATAATGGTGTGCTCTTTTTCCCAATAATCTTTTTTCGGAGTAATTACTTGCGAAAAACTAAGACCGATTTTATCGGCAACAACCTTAACTGCTTCTAAAAACGAAATATTTTCGTAATGCTCGACAAAAGTAAATACATTTCCTGCCGCATTACAGGAAAAGCACTTATAGATTTGTTTTTCCAAAGAGACACTCATACTTGGCGCATGATCATCATGAAAAGGACAAACCCCGACAAAGTTTTTGCCTTTTTTCGTTAAAACAACATAGTCACCAATTATTTCGACGATATTAGCTTTAGTTCGAATTGTATTAATTTCATCACTAGTTATATAAGGCATTACTTCACCTTCTAATTAATATATTATATATTTAAGGCAATTTTCCTTTTTTTTAGCATAAAAAAACGCAAAAATTGCGTTTTTAATCATTAAAAAGCCGTTTTTGAGCAGAATTTAAGAAATAATAAAGGATTATATTTAAAAATAAAATTAGAAAATAATTATTAAAACTAGTCGCTTTTGTTGTTTCTGGATTTACAACTACTTCATTAGGAACTGGGATATCATTAATAACTGGTAACCTTGGTATTTCATTATTTACTGCTATTTGATTGCTTGGTTCTTCATCGTTTATTATTGGCTCAATACTAGGCACTTCAGGTTCAGGGGGTGTTACAATCGGTGGGATTGGTGG
>DAOOOU010000060.1:0-3692 GCA_035387905.1 Bacilli bacterium
AATTTTACCAACTGTCGCATTATAAAAAGCAATATCATCTTGCCATGAACCATTAGCAAATACTACCCGATTAGGATAATTAGGATCTAATAGGTCATGACCAGCATATAATCTTGGGTCATAATCTAAATTAAATAAATTAGCAATGGTTGGTAAGATATTCATATACGAAGTATAAGTTTGATACTTAGTGGGCTTCAATGAAGGATTATAGATAACAAACGGGGTTCTGTCAATCTCATTATTCTTTTTAACATCATAGTCCACTACTTTACCAATATCACTTGTCTTCAAGCCATAAGGATAATGGTCAGCATACATTACAATTACGGTCTCATCTAATTTACCGGCGGCTTCAAGGCCAGCCATTAAAGTGCCTAAAGCATCATCAAAAACCTTTAATTTTGACATATAACGTTTAACCATTGCTGAATAATTAGGATTATTAATCTCATCGAAATATAAATCACATAGCGTACAAGAATAACCATATGGTTGATGAGGACTTACTGTATCTAACCAAACCATAAATTGTTCATTGGGCAAAAAGATATCCATTGATTTTTCCATTAATAAAACATCACTTGGCCATTCAGCATAATTGTTAGGATTATAAGGAATACCTAAGTCAGTAACACCATAATATTTTTGGCTACCCATATTCGGATGAATTGTTTTACGCCAATAATATTTTTCGGTAAAATCATGATAACTAGTTGTATTATAATTTTTATTATTAAACAAGTTAAAAATACTTTCCGGATAAATATTATTTTTATATATATTAGCTGTGCAAGTTGAATTAATGGTAAATAAACTTACCATGCCACTCATCTCATTATTTCCAGTGGAACAACTATTGCGTGGTGAGTAACTGTTCTCCCATGCCCAACCTTCACTATATAATTTATAGAAGTTAGGGAAATATTCCTTGTTAATAACAATATTATTTACTGATTCCATCATAATAACTATCAAGTTTTTCCCTTCAAACATCCCTGTATAGTTATTTTTAGGCGTTATTTCTTGACTAATATAATAGTTATTTAGCGTTTTATAATTACTATTAGTTGTCTCCGCAATTAATTTTTCCCATGCCGTATCATCAATATATCTGGTAAAATCAGTAATTTCTTGTTTCTTGCGTTCATAAGCAGTAAGCTGACTGTTATCGCTGGGAAAGTAGGTCGTTTTAACATCCATTAAACCATAAGTAATAACCCCAAATTGATTAACGGCAACATTAGGTAGATCAGGATTATAAAATAATTCTTTGGTAGTCCTTAGTTGTAATTCGTTTTGCATAAATTTTATGGTTAGGGAACGGTAAAAGCCAAAACTAAAAGCACAAGCAACAACTAATAGAATACCTCTTGCTAACCATAAATCTTTACGGTTATTTTTAGCTATTTTTTTAAGTTCTTGAGTCTTTGCTTTTGCACTATATATTTTATCAACAAAGGTTATTTTTTCATTAGCTAAGGCATTAGCTACTCGTCTTTCACCAAAAATAAAATAAATTATTAATAATAATAACGGTATCGCAATCAAATAAAAACTAATTTTAAAACTGCCAAAGTATTCTCGTGCAAATTCTTTTACTGCTCCGGCTTGGCTACTTGTCCCAATTGATAAATAAGCTCCTAAAAAGTTTTCAAATCCGGCTTGGGCAATTGCATAGATTGTAGCTCCTGCACTAATTAGAATTACGGCAACGTTACCAGCAATTCTCCCTAATAATGAGAAAAGTATTGCTAATATTAAAGCAATAATATTTATACCAAAAAAAATCCGTAATAAAGCCCAATCAAAGATCGGCATATGAGATACTAAACGAAATATTATTTCTACTAAAAATAAGGTTACAAATAGTAAACCATAATTCTTTAAAACGTTATTCTTCAACTTGACCACTACTTTCATCTTTTTTTATTAAATCACAAATCGGTTTATATGTAAATCGATAATTACTTAGGGGTCCTAATCTTTTTAAATTGGCTAAATGTTCCTTGGTGGGATAGCCTTTATGCCGCTTAAAACCGTATTCCGGATGTTCTTTATCTAACTCAATCATCATCTCATCGCGAGTAACTTTAGCAATAATACTAGCTGCTGCAATTGATGCTGATAAGGCATCACCATGGATAATACTTTGAAAAGGAATCGTAATATTTTTAAGGGGCATCGCATCAGTTAAGATGTATTCGGGAGTTACTTTTAAATCAGCAATAGCTTTCATCATCGCTAACCGAGAAGCTTCATAAATATTAATTTGATCAATTACTTGATGATCCACAACCCCAATCCCAACACTGATTGCTTCTTGCATAATAAGGGGAAATAAGGTTGCTCTTTTTTTAGCACTTAGTTTTTTCGAATCATTTAAACCTGGTAGCGAATAGTTTTGCGGCAAAATAACACCGGCAGCTACTACTGGACCGACTAAAGGTCCCCGCCCGACTTCATCAACCCCAGCAATTAAGGTGATTCCTTTTTGATAAAGCTCTTTTTCGTATTTTAATAAGTCTTGATTCAATGCTGATGCCTCCTAAACTCATTGCTTTTATAACTAGTATATTATACACTATAATTGGCTGATAAATACATTATATTTTGGAGGTAATGATGAAAAAAAAGCTTAAAAAAGCATTTAGTTTCTTAAAAAAATTTAATTATCAAGAGCCTAAAAACAAGTATTTAGTTTTTGTTATATTCTTCTTCATAATGAAATTTTTTGATGCTCTTTTTAGTCCTAAATCACTATTCTTTAGTATGGCCATTGGTTCTTTTGCTTGTTATCTGCTAATTACTCTAGCTATCGGTTTATTAATTCTCGGCATTTTCAATAACGCTCATAAAGGAGTTGTCTTTTTAGCTTATTTTCTTCTAGTAATATTTTTTATTAATTTTTTAAAAAGTTTTTTTGATGCGGAACCCTTTTATCTGTCTGATTTATTAATTTTAAAAGATGGACCCGAATTAGTCAATTTTTTAACTCCTGGACCAATCATTGTCTTTATTTTACGCTGTGCTTTAATTGGGATAATTATTACTTATATCTATCGTAAATTGTTTAAATATACTAGAGAAAAACTATTTTTTTCCTTTTTCAAGAAATTATCTTCGCGATTAATTGCGATCTTTATCAGTCTTTTAATTAGTTTTGTGTTAATCTACCCCCAACCCCAGGTAATTCGTTTTATTTTAAATAATTTATATGCTTCAACAATTGAGGATGATTACCAAATTACTTTTCGCAGTAGTTTAGCTTATTATCAAAAATTAGGCTTAATTTTAGGCACCCATCAAAATATCATTAGTTCTTATCATTTTAAACCCGAGTCATATAACAAACAACAACTCCTAAATATTTTAAAAAATTATGAAAATCAAGTTCCTGCCAATCAGGCATTAGGTACACCTAATATTATTGTGGTTTTTTCC
Organism: Bacilli bacterium; assembly: GCA_035387905.1. GTDB lineage: Bacteria > Bacillota_I > Bacilli_A > RF39 > UBA660 > DAOOOU01. Next base: position 3,445 of record DAOOOU010000060.1, read on the forward strand.
GAGTCATATTGGAATCCCGAATTAATTAAAGAGGTTAAATTTAGTTCACCAGTTCTGCCTAATTATGAAAGTTTAAGTAATGTTGGCCAACCCTTAAACTTAATCTCGCCTTCCTTTGGGGGTTTATCAGCTAATGTGGAATTTGAATTATTAACTGGCTTAAGCATTAAATACTTTAGTGGTAATTATATCCCTTATGTCTCATTATATAAAAATGATAAATCTACCCTTTATCCTTCATTAATCAA
>DAOOOU010000061.1:0-3690 GCA_035387905.1 Bacilli bacterium
TTTCCTTGCTCGATAAAAATTGAAAAATTAGTTGAAAAAAAATATTTAAAAAATGATAATTCAACAAATGATATTGTTGATCCACGAACCAAAAACTCAATGCTTAATGAGGAAATAATTATTTCTTATGAAAATCGTCGAGTATATGCCACTTATCAGTATCAAGGTGATGATGGCAACTTATGTAATTAACTTTACGTCACGTTTAACTTGTGATAAGATAGCACCCGTTGGGAGGAGAAATAATGAAGCAGACAGTATGTTTAATTGGTCGACCAAATGTTGGTAAAAGTACGGTATTTAATCGTCTGATTGGTGAGAAAAAAGCCATTATTTTAGATACTCCGGGAGTTACTCGAGATCGCTTATATGGTGATGTAACTTATGATGAAAAAAGCTTTTTACTGATTGATACTGGTGGCATCAATATTGAAAATGATGCTATTAACCAAAATATTAAATATCAAGCCGAGATCGCCATTGCTGAATCAGACGTGGTAGTTTTTATTGTGGATGGTAGAGAAGAACTAACGGCTAATGATTATGCTATTAGAGATCTCCTCATTAAAAGTAATAAACGAGTTATTGTTGCTGTTAACAAGCTTGATAATCCTAGTTTACAAGCAACTAATATCTACGACTATTACCAATTGGGTTTTGAAACGATTATTCCCATAAGTGCTTCTCATAATATGGGTTTTGGTGAATTATTAGATGAAATTACGAAAGAGTTTAAACCCACTACCGAAGAAAACGATGATAATCTACGTTTTTGTATTATCGGGCGCCCTAATGTTGGCAAAAGTAGTTTAATTAATGCCTTGCTAAATGAAGAACGGGTTATTGTTAGTGATGTCCCAGGAACGACAAGAGATGCTATTGATACTAAGTTTAAATATATGCAAGAAGAATATACTGTTATTGATACCGCGGGCATGCGTAAAAAAGGGCGGATCTATGAATCAATTGAAAAATATAGTTTAATTAGAAGTTTAAAAGCAATTGACCGCAGTAACGTCTGTGTGGTGGTTATTAATGCCGAAGAAGGAATTATCGAACACGATAAGCACATTGCTTCTTATGCAATTGAAGCCGGAAAAGCAATCGTCTTAGTTATCAATAAATGGGATACGGTAGCTAATTCTAACCAAGACATTAAGACTTGGCAACAGCTTATTGCCCAAAACTTTCAATTTATTCCTTATGCTAAAGTGGTATTTTTATCAGCAAAAACTAAAAAACGGGTAGCAACCCTAATGCCTGAAGTAATCAGTGCTTTTAGTAATGCCTCGCAGGAATTAAAAACATCGCTCGTTAACGATGTTATTAGAGATGCTGTTGCTTTACATCAACCTCCTTCTTATAAAGGACGGAGATTGAAAATCTATTTTGTCAATCAAATTGGGGTGCGACCACCTAAGTTCTTATTTCGGGTAAATGATAAAAAACTAGTTCATTTTAGTTATTATCGTTATTTAGAAAACGCCTTACGTTCTAACTTTGAACTTAGCGGTACACCAATAATTATTCAGTTTAAGAACAAAGATGAGGTTGATTAACGTCAATATTACGATTTTTGCTTTAAAAATGCATAAAAACGATATATTTTGCTTGATTTTATAAATCATATTTGCTATTTTAAGTATGTAAGGGTATAGTGCCTTTATAAAAAATTTTATTGGGAGGTAAAATTATGGGAAAACAAGAATTAGTTGAATTCGTTGCTGCTAAAACTGGAATGACAAAAGCTGATGCTGGTCGTGCTCTAGACGCAACAATAGAAGGGATTACTGCTGGACTTAAAAAAGAACATAAAGTTGCTTTAGTAGGTTTTGGTACATTTAGTTCTAAAAAAAGAGCTGCTCGTACAGGAATTAACCCTTTAACAAAACAACCACTAAAAATTGCTGCTAAAAATGTTGCTTCATTTAAAGCCGGAAGTAAACTTAAAGAAGCAATTAACTAATTAATTAGTCAATAATAGTAAAGAAAAGCCAATTATGGCTTTTTTTTGTGGCTACTTTTGTTATAATTATAATGAGGGGTTAAGATGAAGCAAAAGACTAAAAAAAACTTATACATATTTACTGGTTTAAGCTTAGTATTTTTAGGCTTTTTAATTCATTCTTTTTATTGGCTGAGATTAATACTGATTATTATTGGGATTGGCTATTTAGTTGTTGGTGAAACCCAAAAGTATCGCAAACACATATTTAAGAGAAGGTTTAGCGCTAGTTTGTTGATTTTAGGGATTGTTTTCTCAATTGATACTTGTCTTGCTTTAGTTATTAAAATTGAGCCGGTAATCGCCCTCTATTATAAAGCGGATAATATTACCGTATATAATGCTATTGGTTATCGTACTTGGCGTTGTCAGGATCAGCAAATAGTAATTGATTATTTTTATCAAAGAGAATTTCTTTGTGATGCTAAACAAATTAAAACAATTGAAATTAATACTTTTTCAAATCAAATAATTACTAATTATGCTGCTTACGATAACCAATTTGTGAAAATTAAAGGTCGTATCAGCCGCATTGATGGTTTAACCAATATCGAGATGCAGGCTTATAATCAAGCTGATAATGCGGTAAATGGTTATGTTCAATTTGCTGATGGGATTACCCTTAGAGTTAATTTTGATAGCTCACAAGAAGTCCTTACCAACTATGAATTATATGATATAATAACCGTCATGGGGCGGATCAAAGATATCGCTCAAAACAATGATCAGCAAATAATAAATATGGTTGATAGTCAGATTATAAGCGATAATAGTTATCAAGATTTTAAATTGTCATTAGCTTCAAATCAAATATTGAATGAGGAACCTAAGCTAACCTATAGTTCACCTAAATTAGTAATTTGGAATCAATTTGCTAATTCTCTAATAGTAACCTTTAATAATCAAGAAATATATGAGTTAGAATTTGTTTTATCATCTAATAAATTAACGGTCAATCAGATACTTGCCAAAGCCAATACGTTAGCAACTAATTATGAACAAACGATCAAAGTATATAGCTATAATGACTATCAAATCTTTTTTGGCCAAAAAAGAGAGCAAACAGTAATTGTAATTGCTGATTTAAAAACTAAATTTACAGATCTTAAAGCTGAGTTCGAGTAGGGAGTAACAAAATGAAGAAGAAATTAATTATTATTGGGCTAATAGTTTTCGGATTAGTTAGCGGTGGCATTTTATTTTGGTTATTTAACCGGGAAATCAAAGAGCCAAGTGATATTACCCGTTTCATTAACGAGTTTGAGCAATATAATTATCAGCAAAATAAAACTGGAGATCCTTATCCGTTAGTTAAAATTGCTGATTATACACCAGTTAGTTATGCTTCTAGTAGTGAGATAGTCACCTTTATGAAGCAAGGCACGGGCGTAATCTTTTTGGGATCAGCTACTTGTCCTTGGACAAGAACGTCCTTACCAATCTTTCTTCAAGCTTTATTTAACTCAAATATTGAAAACTTTTTATATTTTGATATTACAACTATTCAAAGTACTATTGTTGCCAAAAACGGCGAAGCAGTTGTTGAGAAAAAAGGAACTAACGATTATTACCAGATTCTTGATCAATTAGATACCTATTTAATTCCTTATCAAGGCCTTGACGAAAACTTAGTTCAAGTTGATTTTGCGGAAAAAAGGATTATGACCCCAACTTATGTATTTGTT
>DAOOOU010000062.1:0-3687 GCA_035387905.1 Bacilli bacterium
CGACTTTAAGAAAAGATGACGATAGCCACTTATAAAAAAATAATTTTCGCGTAATAATATCTCTTTTGTATAATCAACATCGTCTATAACTAGGCCTTTGTTTTTTAATATCTCAATTTGTTCATCAATTGTCTTAAATATCTTTTCTGGCATCACACATCACCTATTATCTAAATTATAGCACAGTCAATTTTTTTTGCATATTTTTTTTGGCTATTTTGTGGTATAATGTCAATAAGGTCGGTGAAAAAATGCCCTCAATTACAACTCATAATATTTTTGCAAAAGAAGTGTATAAAGCTTTAAATTCCAGGAGTAAAGAAGTTATTAATGGTGAAATTAATACCTACGAGATGTTTGCCCAAAGCTTTGATTGGTTTTATTTTTATAATTTAAGAGATTTTAAAAATGGCCGAAAATACCGAAAATTAGCCGGTTATTGCCATAAATCAAACACCCAACTATACTTGATTAATATAGTTAAAAATATTATTAAAAACAACTTACAGCAGAATCCTCAAGTAATTAGTTATTTATATGGAACTATTACTCATTACTGTTTAGATAGTATTTGCCATCCGTTTATCTTTTATAAAACAGGAATATATAATAAAAATAATAATAGTACTAAAAAATATAAGGGTTTACATACCAAAATGGAAAAAAACATTGATGCTTACTTTTATGAAAAATATTATCAAAAACCTTTTTATAAATATAACATCGTTAAAGATATATTACCGCGAATAAGGCTTAAAGATGATACTAAAACCCTGATTAATACTATCTATGAAGAAACTTATAATAAAGCGAACATTGCCAATATTCTTATCAAAAGTTATAATAATAGTCGTTTAATTTATCGCTTAACAACATACGATAAACGAGGCATAAAAAAGCGAATATATTCATTGCTTGACCGATTATTACCTTATAAAAAAAGTAATTATGCTAATTGGAGTTATTATATTAAACAAATTGAGGAAAACTATTTGAATCTTGAAAATAAAACTTGGTGCCATCCTTGTGACGATAACATTATTTCAAACGATTCCTTTATTGACTTATTTGATAAAGCTAAGAAAAAAGCACTAGTAATAATAAATGAAGTTAACAAAACAATCTACGATAATGCTGACATTAGCAATCTTCTAGATGTAATTCCTAATGTTTCTTATTTTTCGGGAATGCTAATTACCGACAAAAAGCTAATGAGTTTTTTTGAATTTTAAAAGATGAGCATTGCTCATCTTTTTTATTATTTGGATTAACGTTTTGAAAATTGTGGTGCACGGCGAGCTTTTTTCAAACCTGGTTTCTTACGTTCTTTGATTCTTGGATCCCTTGTAACATATCCTTCAACACGTAATAAACGTCGATAAGAATCTTCGCGAGTTTGATCAGTATTAGCATCATATGCTAATAGGGCTCTTGTAATTCCTAGTCTTATAGCTCCTGTTTGTCCAGAAAAGCCTCCACCTTTAACTGTTACACTAATATCAAAATTACTTTCATTATTGGTTATTGTTAATGGTCCCTTAAGATCCATAACTAAAGTTGCATAAGGCATATAGTCGTTTACATCAATACCGTTTACAGTGATTTTTCCTTTACCGGAAGTCATTACTACTTGAGCAGTTGATCTTTTGCGACGTCCTGTTGCTACCCATACTTGTTTTGAACTCATATCTTCTCTCCTTAATATACCTTAATTTCGGTTGGCTTTTGTGCTTGTTGATTGTGATTCTCATCGGCGTAGACAAATAATTTACGATACATGTCACTACCTAAAGCACCTTTGGGTAGCATTCCTTTAACAGCTCTTTCCACTAATTCTAGTGGATAACTTTCTTTCATCACTTTAGCTGTTCTTTCTCTTAATCCTCCCGGATAACCACTATGGTCATAATAAACTTTTTTATCAGCCTTATTTCCGGTTAATTTTACCTTTGCCGCATTAATAATTATAACATAATCACCGCAGTCAATATGTGGGGTAAAAGTTGGTTTATGTTTTCCTCTTAGTATATGAGCCGCTTTAGTTGCAAGTTTACCTAAACTCACATCTTCGGCATTTAAGATAAACCACTCTCTTTTAACTGTTTCTTTCTTTTCCATATAAGTTTTCATTAAATTTTTTCCTTCCTTTGTTTAACTTTTTTAGCCTTCCCACAGATAAAAAAGATCCACAAATAAATGTACCAGTTTAAATTATATGTAATCATATGCCGATTGTCAAACAAAACTTCCCTAATTCGTTAACTTTATTACTGTTTATTGAGATTTTACGATAAAATTGCTTATTATATAAAATTATTTATTAATATTTTATATCCATTAGATATAGGCCATTTGCTGGAGCAGTAACACAACATTTGGTATCTCCAGTTAAAAGTTCTTCGATATAATTAACAGGTTTTTGTTTTAAGCCAACTGCAATTAAGGCCCCCACAATATTTCTTACCATATAGCGGTAAAAACTTTTACCAGTTAAGGAAATTACTATTATTTTACCCTGCTGTTTTATTTTTATTTTATGAAGTATGGCTTGACTATTATTTCTACTTCCTGAAACAAAATTTTTATAGTCATGAATCCCCACCATTTTTTTTGCAGCAAGTCGCATTTGGTGAAGATTGTAATTTGCTCTATAGCAATAATAGTAATCAAAAAATAGTGGATTGTTATTATCACAATAAATTCGATATTCATATGTTTTTTGTTTAACGTCAAACCGCGCATGAAAGTTATCACTCTCCTGTTGACATTTGGTTATTCTAATATAGTCTGGTAAATAATGGTTTAAAGCCAATAATAATTGAGCCGGCAAAATATTTAGGGACAAATTAAAATGAGCTTTTTGGCCATAAGCATGCACTCCTCGATCAGTACGCCCAGCACCTTTGATAATAACTGGCTCTTTGTTAATTATGGTTAGGGCTTTTTCAAGTTCCCCTTGGACTGTAATTTTACCATCCTGCCGTTGAAAGCCATAATATTTACTACCGTCATAGGCAATTGTAATTAAATATCTCATTAGCGCACCTCTAATATATAATATACTATAATAATTAAGTGAATAAACACATAGCTAGCAACAATAAATTTGTTACCATTATAGTATTTATAACGCTTTTTATTTTCACCGTGTAATTTATATTTTTTCTCTATTTTGTATTCATCTAACGAATTATTAATTACCTTTTTAATCGGCTTGTGGTTTTTAAAAAGAAAGCTGATTTTTGCGAAATCATTATTTTCGGTACTTGTCCCTTTGCTAATCATTTGCGAAATTAACAGTTTGTTTTTAGCGTCGGCAGAATAAATGATTTTCTTTAGCAGGTTATTAATACCCTCTTCAATTTTAGATATATTTAGTCCTATAAAATTAAATACGGTAATTCCTTTTGCAATTCCCGAAGCGAGAAAGTCTGGCGCTGTCGTATATATTATCATTAATAAATATACTTGAACAGCAAATATTTTTAAGTTAATTACTAATATCAATATCAGTGGTACTTGATAACGATATAGTATTGCCATTAAAATTAATAATAAAGGTAATAGTTTAAATACCGGTCTTATATAGAATTTTATATGAACTGTACTTAATAATATATTAAATAATGTAAGCAATACGATTCCTAATAAAATATAGTAATTATATTTGAATAAGCAAATTAATAT
>DAOOOU010000063.1:0-3585 GCA_035387905.1 Bacilli bacterium
CACCAAATTACATAGAAAAAGACGAAAACAGACTAATTATTTTGGAAAAAACTGGTCTAGCTTTATATGATAAATTAAATGATTTAAATAGTAAGTCAAAAGTAAATCTTCCCTATAAAGCTGAAATAGAAACAGACTATAATTATTATGACTACGATGATGAAACAGGGAATTATTTTGAATGGTACCATTTAACTTATAACGGAAAAGAATACTGGTTATTAATTAATGAAGAAACTAAACTTGGTTATGATCACGAGTACAACAACTTTTATATAGTTAGTAATAGTTCGGAAATAGAGATGTATTCGGCACCAGAAGAAACAGCAGATATCATTAACGATAAAATACCTAATGGTACTAAGTTAACCGCAATATACTACTATAGTATCGATTCTGATTGGATATATATTAAATATCAAAACCAATATGGTTGGGTTAATACGATTAATTTGATACATAGCGAGGAAGATCCAGAATATATGGCAGCTTTAGATGCTGTTGTTGCTGCAGAACTTTCCCAAAAACAAGCTGATCTTGATAAGGCTCAATTGTTAGTTGATAAATTAATAGATGGCCCCGAAAAGAAAGATTTAATGAATCGTTTAAGTGCTATTAAAGTAAAAAAAGAAGAACCCAAAATTAAAATTAAAACAACGTCTAAAAAACTTACAACAAAAGAAATAGTATATTATAGTATTGGCGGGTCAGTAGTATTAGCATTAACAGCATTTGTCACAATACTGTTAATAAATAAAAAGAAAAAAACTAAAATTCAATTGAATAAAGCAAATAGTCAAACTGAGCACCAAACTAAATAAACAATTAGAATTAAAGTTATATGTAAATATAACTTTTTTCTTTTGGTTGCTAATAAATAAAAATAATTGTATAATTATGGATATGGATATTTGGTAATATTCATATCAAAAAAAAGATTAGGAGGAAATAAAATGGTTTTTAATTTATTAACCATTTTAGCTCTTATCCTTGGAATTCTAATTGGTGCAGGGATTGTATTCTTAATTGTCAGAATCAAAATTGACCGTGCAAATACTAAAGCTAATAGTCTAATAGAAAATGCCCAGAAAGAAGCAGACCGTCATAAAAGAGATAGTATTCTTGAAATAAAAGAGGAATCATATCGGCTAAAACAAGAAGTTGAAAAAGAAATCAGAGAGAAAAAGGCTGAACTTAAAGAAGCCGAAGACCGCCTTATTCAAAGGGAAAAGAATCTAGATAAAAGAGATGAAATGTTACAAAACCGTGATGCTCTTTTAGATACCAAAGATAATAATTTATTAGCTAAACAAAAAGAATTACAAGACAAAGAAGTTAAAATGGATGAACTACTAAAAGAAGAAATGACGCGATTGGAAGAAATTGCGAAATTTAGTAAGGAAAAAGCTCATGATTTAATCATGAAACGAGTTGAAGAAGAAATGACTCGTGAAGTTGCAAGTTATATTAAAGAAAAAGAAAGCGCTGCTAAATTAGAAGCAAATGAAAAAGCTCGTCAATTAATTGTTAGCAGTATGCAAAGATATGCTAACGATGTTACTAGTGAACAAACAGTTAGTACAATTAACTTACCAAACGATGAAATGAAGGGTCGTTTAATTGGTCGTGAAGGACGAAATATTAGAACAATTGAAGCTGTAACTGGAGTTGATTTAATTATTGATGATACCCCTGAAGCAATTGTTATTTCTAGTTTTGATCCGTTACGTCGAGAAATCGCTAAAATTACAATTGAAACCCTAATTAAGGATGGGCGAATACATCCGGCCAGAATTGAAGAATTATACGATAAAGTATCAAGCGATATGAATAATAAAATTACCGAAATTGGTAATAATGCTGTATTTGAACTTGGCTTAGCCAAGGTTGATCCAGAAATCGTTAATTTAATTGGTAAATTAAATTTCCGTTCAAGTTATGGGCAGAATGCATTACAACATTCTAAGGAGGTTGCTCATCTAGCTGGTTTAATTGCTAGTGAATTAGGTGTTAATTCTAATATTGCTAAAAGAGCTGGTTTATTACATGACATTGGTAAAGCAATTGATTTTGAAGTTGAAGGTAGTCATATTGAATTAGGTGAAGAGATAGCCAAGAAATATCATGAAGATGACCGTGTTATCGATGCCATCATGTCTCATCATGGTGATCATGAAGCTAAATCAGTGGTTGCTGTTTTAGTTCAGGTTGCTGATACCTTATCAGCAGCAAGGCCAGGAGCAAGAAATGATTCTTTAGAAAACTATATTAAACGATTAGAACAATTAGAAACAATTGGTAATAGTTTTGCTGGAGTCGAAAAGACTTATGCAATGCAAGCTGGTAGGGAAGTTAGAGTTATTGTTAAACCTGCTGAAATTGATGATACAACAAGCTTTAAGATTGCTCGGGATATGAAAGAAAAAATCGAAAAAGAAATGCAATATCCGGGAACAATTAAAATCACAGTTATTCGGGAAACAAGAGCTGAAGAAGAAGCAAAATAAAAATATAAAAACTGATTTAAATCAGTTTTTTATTTGTTTACAAAAAAGGCATAATATTCATCAAAAGTTACTTTATTATTATGAATATAGGTGGCACAATCGATACCACAATAACGCCAATGCCAAGGCTCATATTGATAGCCGGTCATATATTCTTTCCCTAAGGGGTATCTTTCGATAAAACCATATTGATAAGCGTTATCCATTAACCAAGTATATTCGTTCGTTTTTTGAAAGTAAATAGTATCCATAGTAGTTGATTTTAAATCAACTGTAAGACCTAATTGGTGTTCCGAGTGACCAGCCCGAGCTGAGTAAGTATCAGCTAAAGCAACTCCATCTTGAAGGACATAACCATTATAAATCTTTTCCTGCGAGCTATAACTACGATAAGCTGAGCGTGGAGCAAAAGCTAAACCTTCTAGACTTGCCGCTTGTGCCATCTCTTGATAAGCGATATATGCTTCTTTTGTCATTTGGTATTTAGTACCAGTAATATTAACCAAATCAAAACCATTAAAATCAGCAGGTAGGGTGTAGTATTTATTGGCAATACTTAGTATTCCTTTACTAGTATCGGATACTAAATTATGGCTATAGAAAGGAAAATCAAGGTTAGTATTAACATTACTAACAATTTTTGCAGCTATTAATTCTTTATTTAATAGGTAATAAGCTTGATAGCGAGTGGCATTTTGCTTGATAAAATATGGTTCATTAATAATTGCTTCATAGATTGGTTCGTAAGTTACAGCATCAAAGCCATAATTTACTAGGTCAATAATCGATTGTGGGGTTAAGTTAAGATTATGATTAGCATAATTAAGATATTTTTTTAAGTTTGATGATTGGTAATTAGTGTTACTAATAACTTCAGGTAAATATTTGTAGTTACTGGCTAAAACTAGGGTAAGTTCTTGATCAGTTAGGTTATTAAGTAAGAGATTAATTTCAGTATTATCGTAACCTTTTTTTCTTAGTTTTATTTCGTTTAGAGTCATGTTTGGCATTTCTCGCCAATAAGAAAAACGCTGGTAAGCAAAGTAACCAATAACCAGTGTAATAATTAACGTTAAAG
>DAOOOU010000064.1:0-3503 GCA_035387905.1 Bacilli bacterium
TCTATAAACGGCAACTACCTTTAACTATTATTGGCTCATACTTAGGTGGTACCTTGATAATCTATTTGATTACTCATTCGCCCTTAGTTTTTAATAATATTTTATATAGTGAGTTAGTTTTTGTTAGTATCATAATTGCCCCTTTATCACAATTCAGTCCCTATACTAAAAAAGGGATTCTTACTTTTGGTATTTTAACTGGTATTTTAGGAGCATATCTAGTAAACTACATAAGTATTCATGAAGGTTTATATTTAGCCGTTTTAATGGTATCAATTTTTAGTAATAAAATTGATCAAATAATGGCTAAAATTAAATTTAAGAAAGAGGTAGGGCAATGAAAACTGAAGACTTTAACTATGAATTACCCGAAGTGTTAATTGCGCAAAACCCCTTAGAAAAACGGAGTGACTCCCGCTTATTGGTAATTGATAAAGCCACCCAAACCTGCTCTCATCAATCTTTTACTGATATTATTAATTATTTAAATAAAGGTGATGTTTTAGTATTAAATAATACTAAGGTTATTCCGGCCCGCTTAATTGGCGCAAAAATCGATACTAAAGCCCAAATTGAAATTTTACTTTTAAAAAATATTAGTAATAATGAATGGGAATGCTTAGCGCGCCCGACAAAAAGACTTAAAGTCGGTTCGTTAATTAGTTTTGGTGAACAACTAACAGCTCAAGTTACTGCTAAGTATAAAGCTGGTATTATTCATGTTAATTTAGTTTATCAAGGAAATTTATATCAGATTTTAGATAATATTGGAACAATGCCATTGCCTCCATATATTCACCAAAAATTAACTGATCAAAGTCGCTATCAAACTGTTTATGCTAAATATTTTGGCAGTGCTGCCGCACCAACTGCAGGTTTTCATTTTACCGAAGAATTACTAAAAAACATTGCTAAAAAAGGTGTTATTATTACTTATGTTACCTTACATGTTGGCTTAGGTACTTTCAGACCCGTCCAAGTGGCTGATATAAAAGACCATGAAATGCACGAAGAATATTATGAGATGAATGATGAAACAGCCCTAATCTTAAATAATGCAAAAGCTAAGCGAAAACAAATTGTGGCTGTAGGAACAACTACGACTCGGACTTTAGAAACAATTATTAATGAACACCAGCAGTTTATTGCGACTCAAGGAACAACTAAGATTTTTATTTATCCAGGTTATCAATTTAAGGCCATTACTTCGTTAATAACTAATTTTCATTTGCCTAAAAGTACTTTATTAATGTTGGTTAGTGCTTTTGCGGGCAGAGAATTAATCTTAGCTGCCTACCAAGAAGCAATCAAACTCAAATATCGTTTTTATTCATTTGGCGATGTCATGTTAATTGAAGGAGCCGATTATGAAAATTAGTTATGATTTAGTTAAAAAGGAAGCACACACTGCAGCTCGTTTAGGTTATATAAATACTAATCACGGCCGCTTTATGACCCCGATGTTTATGCCCGTAGGAACACAAGCAACAGTTAAGACTCTTGATCCTACCGAATTAAAAACGGTAAAAGCGGGCATTATCTTAGCTAATACTTATCATCTGTGGTTAAGACCAGGCCCCGAATTAATTAGTAAAGCCGGTGGGTTACATAAATTTATGAATTATGATGGTCCTATTTTAACTGATAGTGGTGGCTTTCAAGTATTTTCTTTAGCAAAGAAAAAAAATATTACTGATGAAGGCGTTAAATTTAAAAATCATTTAAATGGTGATGCTTTAATGCTTACGCCAGAAGAATCAATTAGAATTCAAAATTTACTAGATAGTGATATTGCTATGAGTTTTGATGAATGTGTGGGTTATCCCTGTGACTATGAATATCTAAAAAAAAGCGTTGCCAGAACCTTGAACTGGGCGGAAAGAGGGATAAAAGCTTTTAATAATCCTCAGCAATCATTATTTGGTATCGTTCAAGGGGGTATTTATCCTGATCTAAGAGCATATTGTGCTCAAGAGTTAACGCAAATGGCTTTTGACGGTTATGCGGTTGGGGGAACTAGTGTGGGGGAACCAAAAGCAGTAATGTACCAAATGGTTGAAGACTCAACCAAGCATTTACCAGAAGATAAAGTTCGTTACTTAATGGGGGTCGGTGATCCCATTGATATTATTGAAAATACCATTAGAGGAATTGATATCTTTGACTGTGTAAGTCCCACCCGTTTAGCGAGACACGGTCATGCATATACTAAGTACGGAAAAATCAATTTGAAAAACGCCCAATATAAAGCGGATTTTACCGCCTTAGAACAAGACTGTGACTGTAATACTTGTCAAAATTATACGAAGGCCTATCTACGTCACCTAATTGTTGCTGATGAAACTTTAGGAGCAAGATTACTTTCAATTCATAATATTCGCTTTTTAATTAGATTAACGGAAGATTTGCGTGAAGCAATAAAAAATGATAAAATATTAGCGTATCGTAGTGAATTTATTAAAAATTATTATGGTGGTGAGAACAATGAATATCAATAAGTTACTTATCTTGATTACCCTAATTGCAATTGTAACTGTTATCGGAATTGAAAGTTATACTAAGATCAATAATCATCATTACCAATTACTAAATAATGTTATTAATAAAGAAATTAAATACCAGGCTTTACTCTGCTATCGCAAAAAAGAATGTAAAGATAACGTGATTTTATTAAAAGAATTATATGAGCGCAAATACTTAACAACCATTGTTGATCCCCAAACCGAAAAAGTATATAACGAAAATAGTTACGTTACAATTGATAATGATCAAGTAACGATTACTTTAAAAAAGTAGGTTTGTGATGGAAGAAGTAAATTTCAATTCATTATCAGAATTATATATTAGAATCTATCCCGCCTTAAGCGCTAAAACTCATGAACTCCATTTATTAGGTTTTAAATCACTAAATGAAGATCAAATATGGCGCTTTTTAACAACTAATAAATGGCCTAATACCTTAGATTTAACTTTAAATCAAATCATTAATGATATATTTAATTTAGATATTGAAGCCATGATTAACGATCTTAATCTGATGAAAGCAGGAGCAACCAATGAATAATGAGACAATAATAACCTTTGATATCTTAGATAATAAAATTAGAAAGCTTATTACCGATCAAGAAGAACTAGCTTTAATTGAAAAAGCTTATCATTTTGCTTGTGAAAAACACGAAGGCCGTAAACGAATTAATGGTGATGACTATATTTTGCATCCATTACATGTGGCTAATATTTTAGTTGATTTAAATGTTGATGCGGAAACAATTATTGCCGCTTTAATTCATGAAACACTAAATCATGGTACAGCTACTAATAAGGAAATAGCTGATATTTTTGGGGAAGATATGAGTTTAATTGTTCAAAGTATCAGCCGGATTAATAAGCTAGAATTAGCTAATAATAAAGAATCATCAGCTATCTATTTACGAAAAGTTTTAGTTGGGATGGCTGAAGACGTTAGAGTTTTAATTGTCAAACTAGCTGATCGTTTACATAAT
>DAOOOU010000065.1:0-3394 GCA_035387905.1 Bacilli bacterium
GATTGATGAAATAATTAATAAAATTAAAATGTAAAAAAGGTTAACTTAATTAGTTAACCTTTTATTCTTTTGTTGGTATTTTTTAAATGATTTATAAATCTTATTAGCAGTTTTTAAAGTATTAACTGGATCTTTAGCAATAACTACTTCTGAAGTAAAAACAATGTTACGAATATTATCGGCAAATGCCGAAAACAAATCAATTACTTCCGCTCGCGTTGGCTCATAACTATCAACCATTGATAATAAATAGCCGGTTGCCGTCATTAATATTTTATCGGCGGCTAAAGTCTTCTCGGTAATTACTTTTTGATAGTAACCAAGTTCTTCATCAGGCAAGATTTTGCCTAAATCGCCCCGAGCAATCATGATGCCATCGCTTTCCGCAATTATTTCATCAAGATTTTTAGTTGCTTCTAGATTTTCGATTTTAGAAATAATTTTAATATTTGAATGAGGATAATTAATGGCGCTTTTTATTTGATCAATATCTTGTTTGTTTCGCGTATGCGAGATCGCAATATAATCTGCTTTATTTGCTAAAGCAAGGCTAATATTGCGCTCATCTTTTTGGGAAATAAATGGTAGGTTACGATATAATTTGGCATTATAAAGTTTATTATTATTACGAATTGAACCATCACTCATAGCTTGACAATAAACTAAATCATTTTCGTTTTTAACCACTTTAATTACTAGTTCACCATCCCGAATATAGATATCATCACCGATATCTAAAACCCTAAGGTCACCTTGATCAATTGTAAAGTCTTGACCAATAACAATAATGTCATCTTTTCTAAAAACAATATCTTGTTTAGCAATAATCCTGGTTTCAGTACCAGCTAGATCAAATACAGTTTTAATATTAACATTTCGTTTCTGATTTAACTTATTAATCCCGTTAACAATATTAGCTAAATCAGGAGTATCAAACGACATATTAAATCTAACCATATTCATTCCTAATTTATTTAACTTGCGTAAGACTTTTATACTTTTAGTACTGGGCCCTATTGTACAAACATAGTTTATTTTTCTTTGCATAACCTTCACTCCTTATATTATATATATCTTATCATATTATTTTACCCATCACAAATAACAAAACATATGCCAATATTTAATTTAATTTATTACTGCTATTTAAAAATCTAACCTAATGGTTAGATTTAATATTATGTTTTTTATTACGTAAGAAAATAAATAATTTTGGTAAACGATTAATCAAAAATCTTTTTAATCTTGATATAAATTTACTTTTGATATCATGAATTAAATTTAGGGTTCTTCTTGGAGTCAAGGGACTAGTAAAGGAGAAATCAGCAATTTTTTCAATTAATCTACGAACTTTAGTATCTTTTTGATAGCACCATTTATAGATTCTAACATAAAACATAAAGTAATTTGCGGCAAATAGGACTTGATAATCGGGAAATTGTGGTTGTTTGATGTAGACTCTAGTTTTAGCTGTTATTTCTCTCCCAAAACCACCTTCATCAGCAATTTCTTTTAGTTTTGTCATGGGATATGGGTAGAAGATATTGGGCGTTACTTGATCACTTTTTAATTTTGCATTTAACTTCACGGTTTCTAAGGCTTTATGTAAGTCCTCATAAGGTAAGCCCAGAATATTATAAGTTAAGACCTTAATCTTATATTTATTAAACCAGATAGAACAATTTATCATTTGTTCATCAGTAGTAAAACGGTGTAAGTATTTTTGTCTAATTTCTTTATTACCTGATTCCAAACCAATATCAATCGTATAACAACCAGCTGCTTTCATTTTTCGCACAGTCTCTTCCGTGACAATATCAAAGCGCAGATTACAGGTAAAAGGTAGTTTAATTTCTTGGGTATAAAGTTCAATAAACTCATCAAACCATTTAGGAAACATATTAAATATGGCATCCCGAAACCAAATATATTTAATATTTGGGTATTTTTTAAGTAAACTCTTTAAGAGTTCAATTGCCTTCTCTGGGCTACGAAAACGAGCATATTTAGCTTTATTAGGATAAACATTACGAAATTGGGAATTACCACAATAAGTACAAGAATAAATACAACCCCGACTTAACATGACAATTGCCGTATCCGTTTTAGTCGTTGATAAATTTTTATAATCAAATAAATCAACATCGGGAAAGGGTAACTCATCTAAATCTTCAATTAACGGTGCAACTTCATTCTTAATCACTTTATTACCTTTTTTAAAATAAAAGCTCTTAATTTTAGTATAGTCTTTTTTAGCTGCCATTTTATCCATCAATTCAAGGGTTGGATATTCCCCTTCTCCTAAACATACGGCATCAATCCCCGGAATCTTCATAAATTCATCAGGTACTAAAATGGCATGATAGCCGCCCACAAAAATAAAGATTTTCGGGTTAACACTTCTAACCCAAGCAACCATCTCTTTAGTATAATCAAAGATTGTGGTCCGACAACTAAAGCCAATTAGATCAATATCTTTAAATTGCTTAAAAAATTTAATAAAATCTTCTTTGTTGTATTCATGATCTAAGTGCATTAAGGAAACCCGATGGCCGCCTTGTTTAACAACAGCTGAAATGGAAGCTAAGCCTTCACTATAATTACCGCCGCTACCAACTTTTGCGCCTTCAATAAAATCTGGATAAATTAATAATAAATGTAATGCTTTTTTGATCATTTTACTCACCTATAACACTAGTATAACAAAAAATCTAATGATTAGTTAGATTTTTGTAAGGTATTTTGGTTTTTTAAATAGGCGTCATATTCTTTAATTAATTCATAAGTTTCAACAATCGCGTAATTCATCGCTGCTTTTCTGGTACTTTCATCATGAAACTTGGTTAAGATACATATTATATAAGTTCGCTCACCATATGATATTGCAATTAAATTTCTTGACGAATATGGGCCATTGCCACTAACAAAGCCGGTCTTAGAAACAGAGAAATTACCAGTTTTATTTTCAATATAATCATATTCACCATTAGCCATAATCCAATATAATAACTCACCATAAGTAACAACATCCCTCTTGGCCATATCAGCTAAATTATGACCATCAACAAATTGATAATCAATATTAACGTTTCCCGAACTTGAATCCTTATATTCATAAATCGCTTTCATGATATTTACACCATCATCAGCTTGGGCGCCTCTAACCCACATGATGTCTTTGCTAACCGTTAAACTTTCGGCACCAATTTCCTCCATATATGCTTTATATTGTTCATAGTAACCACTATTAATTAGCTTTTTCCATAAGATGCGATAAGCATTATTATCACTATAATATAAAGCATGGTACATATATTCATAAACACTAAACTTTTGACCAGTACGCGCTTGATAGCCATTATAAAAACCATTCAAATAACCGGAACCACTAACT
>DAOOOU010000066.1:0-3365 GCA_035387905.1 Bacilli bacterium
TTTTAGATACTATCATGCTCTTCCTCTTTTCTAATATAATCCTTAACTGCACTAATTAGGGGGTAATTATCAACAATTTGGATTCCGACTTTTAGATTAGCCGTATGAGCAGCTTGCATATCTCTTTCATCATCACCAAACATAGGACATTTTGTTAAATCTAATGCTAGTTCCCTTTGGGCTTGATAGAAAAGTCCCGGATTAGGTTTGCGACAATTACAACCATCTTGCCAATTATGAGGACAGTAATAGATATAATCAATTCGCGCCCCAATTTCTTTTAAATCAGTTTGCATTTTTTGATGAATATCATTTAATACCTTAATCGTAAAATTACCTCTAGAAATTCCCGGTTGATTAGTCACTAAAACAACAATATATTGCTTATCATTTAATAGTTTAACCGCTTCCTTGGCCCCATCTAACCAGACAAATTGCTCTTTGTTTTCAATATAACAAGCTTTTGGGGCTTTAACGTTTAGGGTTCCATCGCGATCTAAAAAAACAACTTTTTTAGGCTTGAAAAAGTCTTCAGTTAAACTGATTCGGTCATAAGAACCAATCGAATAATAACGATGAGCAATCATCGTCGCAAATAATTGCTTTTTATTTATTAGAGTATCAAAAATGTTTTTTGCTAAACTGCTATTATCCTTACTTAATAAATCTAATATTTTTTTATTAACAATCATATAACCAATATCGACCCCATTTAAATTAGCACTTAACCGGCTACTATCGTATTTAGTTACTAAACCATCCTCAGTTACAAATATATTATTTTTAGTATAATTATCTAAATTATCATAGACTGATAATTGAATAAGAGCTTTATTTGTGTAATAATCTGCTACTAATTTCTGATAATTAATTGGGCAATAATTATCACAATACATTAATATAAAAGAGTCTTTTAATAAAGGTTTGGCATGATCTAATCTTAAACTAGTTTCATATGCCACGGGCGTAATATCATACTTGATATTTAGACCATATTTTTCACCATTACCTAAATAGTTCATTATTATATCTGGTAAATAACCAAGTAAGATAATAATCTCTTCTATACCCCAGGCTTTTAATTGTAATATTAACTTTTCAATAAAAGGCGTTCCGTTTACCGGAAACATGGCTTTAGGGTTATCTTCAGTATATGGTTTTAATCTAGTACCTAAGCCCCCAGCAAAAATTACTGCCTGAACTACTTTTTTCATAAAAAGCTCCTTCTAATCAAATCTATTTTATCATATATTTTTAATGACAATATAATAATTCATTGATTTTATAGCATATTTAATATATAATATGGTTGATTTTGGAGGGGATATTATGGCAATGATTTCTGTTGTCAATCTTACTTTTAAATATGATGGCTCTTATGATAACATTTTCGAGAATGTTTCTTTTAATATTGATACCGATTGGAAATTAGGCTTTGTTGGAAGAAATGGTCGAGGAAAAACGACTTTTTTAAATCTTTTAATGGGTAAATATGAATATAGTGGTAATATTCATGCTAATGTTAATTTTGATTATTTTCCTTTTACTGTACCTGATGAGGAAAAAAACGCTTATCAAATTGCTTATGATTTAGATAATAATAGTGAAGTTTGGCGTTTAGAAAAAGAAGTTAATTTAATGAACATGAATCCTGATCTTCTCGAGCGACCTTTTAAAGAATTAAGCAAAGGTGAACAAACGAGAATTTTACTAGCAATGCTTTTTATTAAAGATAATAATTTTCTCTTAATCGATGAACCAACTAATCATTTAGATAGTGAAGCGAGAATGATTGTCGCCAACTATCTAAAGAATAAAAAAGGTTTTATTCTCGTATCTCACGATCGAAAATTTATTGATATTTGTGTTAATCATATTTTATCAATTAATAAAGCTAATATTGAAATCCAACAAGGCAATTTTTCAACTTGGTGGGAAAATCGCCAACGTCAAGATAACTTTGAACTAGCAGAAAACGAAAAGCTAAAAAGAGATATCTCAAGGTTAACTGATTCCGCTAAACAAAGTGCCAATTGGGCGGGCCAAATTGAAGCCTCAAAATATAATATGCGAGGTGATATTTTACAAGATAAAGGCTACATTGGTCATAAATCAGCTAAAATGATGAAACGCTCATTAAATGCCCAAGCAAGAAAAGAAAAAGCGATTGTTGATAAATCAAAGCTATTAAAAAATGTGGAAACCATTGAACCTCTTAAAATGACACCTCTGCCATTTACTGGCGATGTGCTAATTGCGGTAAATAATCTCGCAATTAATTATGGGGAAAATACTTTATTTAGAGATATCTTTTTTAATGTCGAACCAGGCGATAGAATTCAATTAAAAGGTGCTAATGGGTCTGGTAAATCAAGTCTTATTAAATTACTTTTAGGCGAAGATATTAGTTATAGTGGCGAATTATATATCGCTAATAATTTAAAAATATCTTATATTTCACAAGATACTTCATATCTTAAAGGTAAATTAGAAACCTTTGCTGCTGAACATAACATTGATGAAACTCAGTTTAAATCAATCTTGCGAAAATTAGGTTTTGAAAGAATTCAGTTTGAAAAGAATATTGAGAATTTTAGCGAAGGCCAAAAGAAACAAGTATTAATTGCTAAAAGTTTATGCGAAGAAGCAAATATCTATATTTGGGATGAACCATTAAATTATATCGATGTCATATCAAGAACACAAATTGAAGATGTAATTCTTAATTATGCCCCAACTCTCATTTTTGTTGAACATGATGAAACTTTCTCGGAAAAAATAGCAACTAAAGTAGTTACTATTCATCAGGAAGAAGTTTTAAGAAAAAGAAGATAAAATTATATAATATAGGAGGAAAAAATATTATATGGAAAAAGTTAAAATAGCAGTTATTGTACCGGTATACAAGGCCGAGAAATTTTTAGAAAGATGTTTAGATAGTATTTTAAATCAAACTTTAAAAGAAATTAAGGTTATTTGTGTGGATAATGCATCACCCGATAACTGTGGTGCTATATTAAAAAAATATGCCGCTGAAGATGACCGTATTGTGGTTATCACTCATAAAGAAAATATGGGACCTAGTGTTTCGCGTAATGATGGTTTAGATTATGTTTATAATAATATCCCGGAAGCGGAATATATTGCTTTTGTTGATGCTGATGATAAGATTGAACCTGATACTTATGAAACAGTTTATAATGAAGGTATAAAATCCCAAGCAGATATAGTTAACTTTAATTTTTTACCTAGTACTTATTGGTCATATAAAACCGTACCAACTACTGAGCCAGTTGATTATAAAGGCAATTGTTTAAGAGCAATTTTTGATAATGAACAATTTTATACCTTTGTTGTATGCTGGA
>DAOOOU010000067.1:0-3342 GCA_035387905.1 Bacilli bacterium
TACTTAAGGTATTTTTAACCCATTTATCAAAAATATCTTTACCTTTAGGTACTAAATTGGCAAATATTGGTACCGGGGCAATCATTTGATAGTAGCCAAGCTTAACTGCTCTTAAGCCAAGATCGATACAAAAAGACGCAATAATATAACAAACAAATAACCCAGCAATCGCTGATAAAAACCATGAATAATGAATTTCGTGTTTGGCAACATTATCAATAAAAGCTACATAAAGACTAAAATCGCCAGTTGATGCCGAATAGTAATAAGCTTGCGCTAAAGTTAAATCTTTACCAAACGCCCAATCCCAAAGTTTTTTTAATAAACAGGCACCAAAAGCAAATAAACTCGGAATCCATAAACCGGTAATGGCAAAGACGCCACCGGCCACACAAGTTAAAATTCCAGCAACTCGAGCTATTTTATTACCTAAACCTAATTCCTTAAAAACTGCATTTTTGGCAACAATGTCTTCGGGATTCAATTCTTCTACTTCCCCATCAGCCTCATCAGCATCTTCAGGAGCCTCTTCTGGATAGAAAAAAGTTTGAAAGACTAATGTAGCCATTGAAGTGCCCCCGTATTCAATATATGCCTTATTCGCCTCTTCAGCAGATAAACCAGCATCTATTCTTATCTTTTCAATTTCAGCATTACTCTGGCCAAGGACAATTTTACCAATGACGTTATTCGTTAAGATAATATCTTGGGCTTTATAAGCATAATTAAATAAAGTGGGAACAATGGCAATTAAGATAATGGTTTTAACAACATTAGGAACAATACTCTTAACAGTCATCCCGCTTTTAGCATCCATATCATCAGGATTTATAACTCCTCGTAATATGGCATAAGCTAAAACAAAAAGCATTAGTATGCCTAGCACAATTTGTATTCGACCAGCTATTTCTTTATATAATTCTTGATTAAAAATCTGAGCAGAAGCAATAATTAAAAACACTTTATATAAAAAAGCAATTAAGCCATAAATTAAACCATCTAAAACCAGCATTACACCATAGAATGCTTTCATTGGGGTCTTAAAAAATTCAAAAAAGCCTAAGCTTAACATCAAGTAACTCATCTTATTTTATCCCACACGTTCCGGTCCATCTTAGAAGTCCAAACAGAAAATTAATTAAAGTTGGTAGAAAATATAAAATTGCTGCTAAAATTAATCTTTTAGCTGTTTTCGATGTTGTTTTGGCAACATCTTCTTTACTTTGATTAGCAACTGACTTAATGTAATCAATCGTACTAAAAACTAGAACACAAATTGGTGCGGCGTATTTAAAAACATCAAAGATTTCTTGTAACAAATAAGCTGGTGAATGGCTATCATTTAGATCACCTAAGACATAATTACAATCTTCGGCTAAAACATAGACATAATTGCTTACACTATCCGCTTTAACAATGAAATAAGGTATTAATAAAAGAATCATGGTAAAGATTAATTTTCTTTTCATTTTGGACACACCTCGTATTTAATAAAATTATATCATAAAAAAAGCAATATTCAAACGAATATTACATTTCTTAATTATTTTTTTGGTAACTTTCTTATTTAGCGTTACTTACATCACAATCGCCAGGTTTAACAATACAAGTACGGCAAATTTCATAATTGTCTTTAACATCACCAAAACTGTCAACTATTGAGAAAATAAAACTTACTAATGTAGGAATAAAGAATATTACAATTCCGGCAATAGCTCTCATTGCTAATTGTTTTGTCGCTTTTTTAATTTCATCATCTTTATTAGCTACAACGGCTTTGCCTAAATCCATCATACCAAAGATAATTAATAAAATTGGAATAACAATTTTAAAAACTAATAAAACCCTTCCAACTAGTTGCCATATTTTAGCTGTATCTCCGCAAAAATTCATAACCTCGGCGCCTAATAATAAAATACTATCTAACATTTCCACTTCTCCTTCACTAATATAATTTTATATTTTTTTTTAAGTACTGTCAAGCGATATTCTATTCTTCCTTGACAATATTGAATAATTTCCCACTACGGCCATCATCTTTTGTAATTCGTTGTCGATCAAAGCCCAGTTTATTAAGTAATTCACTTAACTCGTAATGTTTGTCTTTTTTATCATCAAGCGGTAAAACATTAAAGAATACCGTGCAAGATGCTTCCTCTTCAAAATCTTTAATATCGCCTTCATCAAGCAGACTTTGGTTAAGAACTACTTTCTTTTCTCTAATCTTTTCTAAGACATTACGATCACGACGAATCATTTTATTTAATTTGATTGTGGTTGGTTCAATTAAATAAAGCATTTCCACAATGTTTTTCTCTTCATTACTATTGTTAATATCAACTAAAATAACATCATAATTGTTATTCGGATTTTTGATAATTGATGCTAATTCATTACTACTAACACTTCTTAATTCCGGATCATTAAAGAATAAGAAATCATTCTTATCAACCTCAACAGCTAAAACGCGGTAACTTGACTCCATTTGTTTCTTGAGCATATAAACTAAGGTTGTTGCTCCCCCATGTTCCGTCAGGTTTTTGAAGCCAATTACTCTTGTACCAAAGCCAGTAACTGGTAAATTTTCATTAATATAAGTTGAACTCTTTTTTTCTTTTTTATCATCGGCTTCTCCTGTCGGTGAAGCAACTGGAGTTCCTAATATTTGAAATTGAGCAACGTCTTTATAACTATTTGGTTTATCAATCAAATAACTTATAGCATCAATATTACGTGTAAAATTATAAATCCCCATTGATACTAGTTGAGATAAATAAGGTGCCGCATTAACTTCTGGTGAATCATCAAGTAATAAGATGATTTTACTCATATCCATGCCTACTGATAGTTTTTGGATATTACTAATATCCCGGTAATCTTTAATTGCGGTAATATCTAAAATCATTTTGTTAAAGAAAAAATTATCAAATTGAGCAATTAAATCTTCAACAGCAAACTCACCATTAATACTCTTTATCAAATCGATATTTAGATTTGATAACATTGCGGCATATTTGTTAGAAACTATTACATTCATTTTATCTTTCCCTCCTATATATTATCTCTTGGTACCCTGACATCAACTGTTTCCCCGGATACCTCAAACGTAAATATATTGTCTATATATGGTAAACCAAATTTGTAAAATAACGTTACCCGGTAATATGACATCTGGGGAAAGCGCTCGTTATAACCTGAAGTACGAGTTATACAGTAATCATATTTTTTATTACCATTAGCTAATTCAGCATTTGTTCCGTTAACCCCAATGGTCCCCGTTTCGCATTTACCGGTTGCATTATAACCCGAAGCATCTAAATAGTTGGCTATTACTTCTTTAGC
>DAOOOU010000068.1:0-3261 GCA_035387905.1 Bacilli bacterium
TATTGAAGTTGGTTCGGGAGTTACAATAATTGTTACAAAATGGGATATTGAATTAAAAAATAAAACATCTTTCCCAATACCCGCTGCTGTGTCAATAATTATATAGTCAAATAATTCATTTAATGATTCAAAATTATTTAATAATTTTAGATTTTCTTCATCTGTTAAATTAACAATTGAAAAAATTCCGCTTGATGCAGGTAATATTTTTATTCCTCCGGGAACTTCAACAAGAACATCTTTAATTGAGCAATTGTCTTTTAATAAATCAAGAATTGTAACGTCTCCATCACCACTGGCATCAGCAATAACAGCAATACCCCTTGTTTGTTCATCATTAGTTAAAGTCTTCAAAGTTAAAGTATCACCGGTAAATAATTTACCACTACTCTTAACTGTACCATTAGCGTTCTTAACTACTATGTTGGCACTTGGACTAGTACTTTGAATCATATTTATCAAATTTGTTATTGTTGAACCAACCCCGAAACCGCCTAATGATAGCCCGCTTAATCTAACACTTATTTTACTTATAATATCATTAACTGTTGAATTATCTGTAACTCTTTTAATTGTTACATTGTAAGTTCTAGTTGATCCGTTTTGAGCAGTTACTACAACTGTAACTTGTTTTGAATCAGAATCTAAAGCAATTGTTCCTGTTCCAGTAATTGTTGCGTTGCTATGAGCAGCAACAGCTGAAACATTAACGCTTGTTGTTCCACTAATTATATAATAAGTATAATCTAAAATATCTTCATCAAAACCATTTAATAAATTCCCGTTAACCATTAATGAATTCAAGTAACTATTATTCGATAATGTTGAAGGTTGCACTGTTCTTGTTGGCATTTCTTTATATACAGGAATATAAAAGTTAAATGACATATCTAAAAGACTCATTTCCTTATAAGAATCATACATCTCTGCTCCTTCAGTTAGGGGGGCGGAAATATTTGTCATGTATTGGTGGGTATATAAAGCGCTGGTCGAATTTGGATTAGTATTAAATTTTTGCAAATACAAAGTATTTTGACCTTTATTAATATACCCGTTTGCAATCCACTGAGCTCCACCTTTAATTGCTAATTCTCTTGATGTCCAAGGTCGATTATATGAACTGAGAAAACCGCATGTGGGACCACAAGCAAAAGCAAGCCCCATAGTTTGAGGAGTATAACCATTTTGATAATAGGCATTAATATTATAATAGTTATAATAACCATCTAAAGAAATTCCATTATAATAAACATTATTTGTACTACTAAAATTACCACTTACCGGTCCATAACTTGCGTTACTTCCGCCTTCTTGCCTTACTCTTGTTGCAAGATGGATTGGGCTAACATTATAATCGTTAGCAGCTTGCATAAAATAACCTATATATGTGTCATCATACAAATATGAAGTAGTTGGAAAAATGGATTTAACAACCGCACTAGTTTGATAAGAACTATTATACCCTAAGTTTTCAAACATAAAAACAGATGACTCAGTGAGAAAATTACGCGGATCCAAAAAATAAGCATTAACATTTTGGTTAACGACATACCAACCGTTTTCTTGATGAGCAGCAATTTGATATGCGGGATTACTTGAATTAATTACATTTTTGCCGTCCTCACCATTTACCACATCACTCCACTTTAAATTTGTTACTAAAGGGGTAAATGTCCAATTTGGATGAAGTTGATGGATCTTAGATAAATATGGGCAATAAGTACTATTAAAGCCCGCAGTAACTAAGCTATTACAATATGCTTCGTCAGTATAAGTAATATCACTTAATATATCAACATAAGTTCCACTTACCCAGCCTTGAGCAGCTCCATCATAAATTATTTTATACCAAGAGCCACTTCTTTCTATTATTGTTATATCAGTACCATAGATTAAAGAAGTAATTGCTGAATAACTTGTCCCCGGTCCAGTTCTAACATTTAATCCAATAGCGGTAATTTTTGCTGGTGTACTCTCAGCATTTGCAATTAGTGGTAATACAAAACCAATTAAGCAAATTAAACATAATTTTAAGATTCTCTTCATTTTTACCACCAACCATTCTCTATTCATACACATTTATTATAACAAAAAGGAATGCTTATTTCATCATTCCAAGGGTTTAATTAACACTTTTATGTCAATAAATACTGATTATTTTACTGTTTCATCGACTTTGGTTTTAGTGCCTTCTTTACGAATTAAATCATGAACAATAATGGCATTAGAAACATCTAGCCGTTTTTCAACATAGTCTTTTAAGGTAGTTATATAGTTTTCATCAATTTCCACACCACCATAATAATTATCAGGGGTTGCTTTGGCTTCGATCTTATTACGATATACTTGATTTTTCTTATCGTAATAACGGCCATTTAATGGGACATAGGAGTTTTTTGAATTACTATAATATATTTTATTTGTAATAAAGTTACCGTTAGGGAAGATTACAACATTATCACTTTTAATATCAAAGATATCGTGACCTAAAGCGTAATCGCTCTTAAAGCCCATCATATTACCTAAGGTTGGTAAGATATCATACATTCCCATAACATTATTATTAATCCCTTTATTTGTTGCCTGTAATTTCTTTTTAACAGCTTCGTTTTTGGTCCAGATAATAAGGGGAGTACTCCGATTTAATTCGTGACTAAAATAATCATAATTAACATAATTAGGGTCACCCTCTTCATATACTTCACCAGTTTGAAGATTATAATTATAATAGTATTCATATTCAGAACGAGCTAGTTTAGCATCATGGTCGCCATAGAAAACAAATACAGTATTATTATAGTAACTAGAATTTTTTACATAGTTTATAAAGTCGCCTAAAGCCAAGTCTGCATAATGAGTACTAATTAGATAATTACCCAACTTAGTACCTTCTAGATACTCATCAGTTACTGTTGTTTTAACTTTTGTTTCTTCATCAGTTACTGAATAAGTATTAGTTAAATCTAATTTGCCATAATAATTATAGATTTCTGAATCCCCCTTAGCTGTATCAGCAAATGGTGAATGGTTAGATAGAGTAATTAAAGTACCCATATAATTTTGATTATTAGTTTCTATCTCTTCTAACATCGTTCCTGATTGTAAGAAAAAGTCTTTATCAGATATTCCTAAACCAACAGTATTCTCTGGTGTGACATCATATTCTGGTTTAGCATAAAACTTATCATAACCTAAGCTTTTATGGGCATTAGCGCGGTTCCACATGTCGGCTTTATTGCCGTGCATACTAAAAGTATAATA
>DAOOOU010000069.1:0-3241 GCA_035387905.1 Bacilli bacterium
GTGATGTATCACGAACTTCTCTAGTTTTTTCCCCAAAGATAGCATGTAATAGTTTTTCTTCACTAGTTAATTCTTGAACTCCCTTAGGTGTTACTTTACCAACTAGGATATCGCCATCCTTAACTTCGGTCCCAATTTTAACAATACCATTAGCATCTAAGTTCTTACGGGCTTCTTCACCAACATTAGGAATATCACGAGTAATCTCTTCTGGTCCTAATTTTGTATCACGACAATCAATATCATGATGTTCAATATGAATTGAAGTATAAGCATCATCTTTAACTAGTCTTTCATTAAGGATAATCGCATCTTCATAATTATAACCATTGAAGGGCATAAATGCGACTACCATGTTTTTACCTAATGCTAACTCGCCTTTTTCCGTACTCGGACCATCAGCTAGAACCATGCCTTTTCTAACGGCATCACCTTTTTTTAATAAAGGAGTATGGTTAAAACAAGAAGATTCATTGCTTCTTTCAAAGTTAGCTAAATAATAAGTATCTTTACCTTTAGCGGTTTTAACAATCATTTTTTTCGAATCAGCATAATCAACTACACCATCGGCTTTAGCAATGATTGTTGATCCTGAGTCACGAGCAGCAATATATTCCACACCGGTCCCCACAATTGGGGCTTCAGTTTTTAATAATGGTACTGCTTGACGTTGCATGTTAGCACCCATTAAGGCACGAGTTGCATCATCATGCTCTAAGAAAGGAATACAACTAGTTGTAATTGAAACAATTTGTCTTGGCGCAACATCGATATAATTTACTTTTTCTTTTTCTACAATTATCGTATCGCCATTAATTCGAACAATAACTTTATCATCAACAATTTCATTATCTTTAGTTAAGTTAATTGTTGATTGGGAAATATAATAATCAATTTCTTCATCAGCAGTCAGATAAACCACTTCATCAGTTACTTTAGCATTTTCAACTTTACGATAAGGAGTCATGATAAAACCATAATCGTTGATTTTAGCATAACTTGCTAGCGAAGTAATTAACCCAATATTTGGTCCTTCTGGTGATTCAATGGGACAGATTCGGCCATAGTGACTAGAATTAACGTCACGTACTTCCATTCCTGCTCGTTCTCTTGATAGACCGCCTGGCCCTAAAGAGGATAATCTTCGTTTATCAGTTAATTCAGCAATCGGATTAATTTGATCCATGAATTTCGATAATTGTGAACTACCAAAGAATTCTTTTAGACAAGCAGTTACTGGACGAATATTAATTAATGATTTAGGGGTTACATTTTCAATTTCTTGGGTCGTCATTCGTTCACGAATAACCCGTTCCATACGAGCCATCCCAACTCTAAACTGCCCTTGAATTAATTCCCCTACTTGACGAACTCGACGATTAGCTAAATTATCGATTTCATCAAGATTACCAATATTACTATTTAAGTTTAAGTAATATGATAATGAAGCATAAACATCAGGAATTGTTAAACGTTTACAATCAACGCTTTGGTCAGTACCAATAATTTTATGAATAATCGTTTCATCTTCTTTATCATATACTGATATTTCTTGAATCTTATCATATTCATCTAATTCTTCGTTAATAATTGCACTCTTGATAGCATAACCTTTTTCAAATAAATAACGAACCGATTCTAATATATCTTTCGTAATTACAGTTCCAGCTTTAACAACTATGGTTTTACCATCCTTAATATTCTCCGCGATTTTACAACCAACTAAACGATCTAAAACATTTAGTTTTTTATTATATTTATAACGGCCAACTTTTGCCAAGTCATAACGAAAACGATCAAAGAAGCCTGTGATCAAACGGTTTTTGGCACTATCTAGAGTTGCTGGTTCTCCTGGTCTTAATTTCTCATAAATTTCAATTAAGGCTTCATCAGTATTTTTCGTACTATCTTTTTCAATCGTATTCAATAAATATTGATTATTACCAAAAGTAGCAATGATATCTTCATTACTTGATAAACCTAAAGCTCTTAAAAAAGTTGTTGCCGTAACTTTACGGGTACGATCAATGCGCACATAAACAACATCCCGGGCGTCTAGTTCATATTCTAACCAAGTACCTTTATTAGGAATCATTTCGCCCGTTATAATATGACGACCATTTTTATCAATCTCTTTTTTAAAATAAATACTTGGACTTCTTACCAATTGGGAAACAATAACTCTTTCCACACCATTAATAATAAATGTTCCTGAGTCAGTCATTAATGGTAAATCACCCAAAAAGATCTCTTGTTCTTTTACTTCGCCTGTTTCATGAATAAAAACTCGCGCTTTAACTTTCAAGGGAGCTGCATAATTTACCATTCGCTCTTTGGCTTCTTTAATTGAATAACGAGGCTCATCAAAATAATAATCCCCAAATTCTAGGGATATGTTACCGGTGAAACTTTCAACGGGGAACAGATCTTCGAATACCTCTTTGATTCCTTTCTCCACAAACCATTGATATGATTTCTTTTGAATTTCCAGCAAGTCAGTTAATTCTAAGGTGTTTTTAATTTTTGAGAAAGTCCCTCTTTCCCGATGGTCACCAAATTTTTCTATTTTGTATGCCACTAAGTTTCACCCCTATATCTAAAATTTTTAACCGGTTTTGTAAAATGTAAACAATACGTCACCAATTTACAATTCTACTTTAATTGTTTTTTTTTGTCAACGTTTTTTGGCCTTAATTACATAAAAACCCTTGTTTTTTTCAACAATTTCACAAGTAAAGCTATTTTCTAAGTATTTGACAGTACTTTTTGCTCCTTGATTTTTGCGAATTACAAACCATAAGCTGCCTTCTTCAGTTAAATGATTTTGAGCATCACTTAACATTGTATAGACAGTTTCTTTACCTGCCCGAATTGGTGGATTAACAACGATTAAATCATATTTACCGGTTATGCTTTGGTAAGCATTACTTTCAAAGCAAGTAGCTTGTTCTTGAAGATTGTTTTCGGAAATGTTTCTTTTAGTAAGATGTACCGCCCGTTTATTAATATCCACTAGATCAACCTTGGCTTGCATTACTTTAGCTAAGATAATCCCTAAAAAACCATAACCACAACCTAAATCAAGAACGCTAATCCCTTGTCTTCGGTCATGCTTAATTATGGTGTCAATTAATAATTGACTGCCATAGTCAATTTTAGTCTTAGAAAAAACTCCGTTATCACTATAAAATATAAATTCATTTCCCGCATAATTATATTTTAATAAACGAAGTTCACTTTC
>DAOOOU010000070.1:0-3234 GCA_035387905.1 Bacilli bacterium
CTCATTAGCTCCTAAATTTAATGTTTTCTTCCCTGCCCCTTTAACTCGAGACTTATTGTCTTCTAATGTTATGGCAATATTTATTTGCTCAATATCGGCAGCCAAATTTACGGTGTAATCTAAGGTGTTTTTATCAAAGTTAATTTCACCATAACTAAGATAAATTGATGACAAATAATTGTTTTTACTCCGGTTATCAGTTTTAACAACATTAATACTATAAGTTTTTTTACTTATTCCATCTTCAGCCGTTACCACAACATCAAATTTATTACTCCCATAATTAAGAGTTTGCGTACCCATTCCTGTTATCTTAGCACCAGCATCTGCTGTTGCACTAATGACAATACTAGAAGCTGTTGTTTCCGGTAAAGTATAACTGGTTTTGCTACTAGCAAAAGCCGGTGTTAAAGTCATACCGCTAACAGCTAGGCTTGTTAGATTACAGGCAGTACTTGGCTTATGGATACTTAGGGTTGTTCCCCCAGTTGTGCCTGATACTGGAGTGGCATTGCCATCAGCGTAATTACTACCACTTAGACTAAAACTAACATTACCATCACTGGCAGAACTTAATGCTTTAAAATTAACAACTATTATTGCTCCTGAAGAAGTCGCTAAATTACTTGGGGGCATGTAAGAAATATTAATACTTGAACCATTATTATTTGAAACAATATTTGTATCCACCGAACTAATACCTACATATTCGACTTTACCCGAATCATAAGTTAAAACATAGTCAGCAACATTTAAACCAGTTGCCGGGAGATCTGAGGCAACAATCGAAACACTAAATGATTCTCCAGGAGCAACGGTTGATTTTGATAAAGAAAGCTGAGAATTTAAGGCATGGGCTAAACCAATATTAGTGGCAAACCCAATAATTAATATGCCCCAAATCTTTATTATTTTATTTATTTTGTGCATTGCTTATTCCTCCCATAAATTGCCTAATCCGACAACATATCTTCTAATTTTTAAAGCATCAAGACTTGATAAGGAAGCACTACCGTCAACATCACCGGCTAATCGATAAGCCTCACCAAGTGAAGTTAGACCAACAACATGTCTTCTGATTTGCAGAGCATCATTGCTTCCGACATTACCATCACCCGTAGTATCCCCTTTTACAACTAAGGTATAATTTTTTGTTACGCCCCCACTGGTTACTTTCATAGTCATTCCAGTACCAATACTACCACTGTTAATACTATTACCCTGTTGATCAAATATTTCTAAGGTTGAATAATCAGCAGCTGCTAAAGATTCGATAAAATTAAGATAGGATGTCTCTTCTTGAATATTAGAAACCATATAATTGTGTTCAAAATACGGGGTTTCTTCTAAACTAAATAAATAACCTGTGGAATTAGTTGCCGCTTTAATACTAATTGAACTTTTTAAATATGGTTCGGCTTCATTGATAAGATAAACGTCTTGCCATTCTGTTTTATTATCCGAGGCATAACTATTTCCTGGATAAACATTGTATTCAAAGATTGAAGAATCAGTTGTTGATAGCGGAACTAAAGCATCAATCGAATCAGGATAAATAAATTTAATCATAACTGTAAATTCTGATTCATTAAGCTCAATTGGTGGGTCTATTTTTACCGTGTAATAACCTTCATGATTAACTGAACCCGAGGCCACTGATTCAAGATTTAGACTATTGAGATATGTTTCATCACTATCTTCAGAATTTTCTCGCTCATAGGGATTAATATACACTTCATAGTCAAGAGCCATCGGAACAGCAAAGGTGACTTCAGTTAATTCTTCACTAGTTGTCTTTTTGGTGAAAATATTTGCTCCATAAACATAATTTTGACCTTCAAGAATACCATCTCGATTATTACCAAGCGGATCAAAATAATAATTATTATCTTCGACCTCATCATCGGCACTTATTATTCCCCCAACGTAATCGCAAATATATTGATCGCTATATGATACATAAAAATAACCACCTAAACCAAAGTCAGACCCATAAGAGTTTTTAACTAACCAAGCCCCATTTTGTTCTGGTTCAAGATTAAAACCGGTAAAATTATCATCCCAACCAATTATGGCAACGGAATGATTCGGCAACATCTGAGTCCCATTATAATACAAACCCCCAGTTGCATCATTATAGTAAGTACTATCTTGAGTCATATAAATATTAGCAAATAAAGCGCCACTACTAACTAATTGACTTTTAATAGTCAAGACTGTCTCCGGACTACAAACACCGCCATAATCACCAAAGAAAATAATTTCATTAACATCAAATAAAGATTGCTGATTTTGAATTTCACTAAGATCAATTAAACCATAATAACTCGCATAAGGCATTGCCGCTTCGCTAATTAAACCTCCACCCCGAATTAAATATGATGAAGAATAACCAAAGTTACCTCCCTCATTATAGTTACGATCATAACCATCTTCATTAATTTCATCATTATTAAAAAATTTACGTGTGGCATAATCCATATGTCTTTCGGAAAGATCATTTTCCCCATAGCCATTGACTAAAAGATTTGATTCAACAGCAGCCATTGTCGCATAAGCCCAACAATTAGGATTAGTTCCTTGGTTACGCACACCACTTACTTTATTAACTCCACCATCGTTTCTTAAATCAAATGTCGGATCAATAATCTCTGTTACTCGATTAAAATTATTAGGTATAATATTATCAGCAACAATTTGGCTTGTTGTCGCTTGAGTTTTACTCTTAGCACATATTTCCGGCATTATTACCTGTTGTTGTTCGGTGGGAGTCAATTCTAGCCATGCTTCATATTCTTTGCTATAAGGACAAAAAGTTAATGCCCTGGCATTAATTATAGGGAGTAAAAAAGGAATGCTTAGGATAAATAATAATTTTATTTTATTGCGCATCTTATTTCCTCTACTATCTAATAAAATTATACAATATATTAAGCTATACTTCAATTATTTATCAGTTTACTGCTGATGGTTTTTTTGCTAAAATATAATTGGTGAAGATAATGGATTGTTTATTTTGTAAAATTATTAAAGGAGAGATTCCTTGCTATCAAATATATGAGGATGACTTCGTAATTGCCTTTTTAGATATTCATCCTCATGCTCCGGGACACACCTTAGTTATTCCCAAAGAACATTATGCTGATTTTACTACTATTACCCCCCAACTAATGACGCATATGCAAAAAGTAGTAGCAGAACTAACAACGATATTAATGAAAAAAATGGCTTGTA
>DAOOOU010000071.1:0-3195 GCA_035387905.1 Bacilli bacterium
TATGATGCTCTAGCAACTTTAGATTATGCCATCAAAAAACTTAATAAGGCCCATGTTATTCCTTTTAATATTTCGCTACATGGTGGTGAAGTAACAACCTTAAGCAAGTCTGATTTTCGTAATATAATTAAATACATTAGCGAATATTATCAGAAAAACAGAGATTTATTAACCGCAGCTGGGTTTAAAGTAGGATCACCTCATATCAAGACTAATCTGTATAATCTTGAGCAACAAATTGATACAATAAAAGAGTTTAACGTTTCGATTTCTGGTAGTTTAGATTTACCATTAAAGCTTCACGAAGAATACCGCGTTACTAAAGGTAATCAAAAGACTCTGCATAAAATTCTAAATAACATTGCTTTATTAAAAGATTTACCGAACAAGAAAAAAGTTTCAGCAACCATCTTTAAAGAGCATTTTAAACACCTTGAAGATATAATAAAGGATATAAATTATTTACATAAAAAAACTTGTCTTGATATGAATGATTTTAATTTCATGATTGGTTTTGATTACAACGCCAATGGCCTTTTGCACCACTTAACCGAAACTGAACAGCTCATCTTCTATAAAAGAATGCACCAAGCTTTTGATGGTACTGAGTTAGATTCTGGGGTTAATGGCCCTTGGTTTGATGAGTTTGGACCTGACTACTGTACAAATTGTAACAATTGTGGCGAAAAATTCTTTCTCCTTGAACGCAATGGTGATATCTATTCTTGTGTTCGCGGCCAAAAACAACCTGATTATTTCTATGGCAATATTTATCAGCAAACAGTAGCTGAAATCTTAAATACGGCGCGAACTAAGATATATATTAATCATAACAAATTACCATTAAACGGCGAGTGTACTAAATGCGGTTACTTATATCTTTGCAAAACTGGTTGTCCTTTTGTTAAAAATAATTATCAAACAAATAAAAGTTATACTTGTTTGCTACAACAGCAAATGTATCAAGATCGAAAACTTAATAAGGATCAATATAATGAGGAATCTGTTTATCAATATGTTAATGCTATGCGCGCTGAAGATAGCAGTAAGTATCAACCCCTTAAAACAACAACTGAATATCCTCCCTTAACCGACATTATCAATAATGACATCCAGTTAAAAGATATATTTACTAATACTAATTTTATTATTAAAGTAGATAATAAGGAATATAAATTAGCTTCCCAAATTACCAAAAAAACAAGAGACTTTATTTACTTAACCCCGAAGAGCAGAATAAAGATATACATGAAAAAGAATCTAATTACTAAGAACTGTGATTATCCCCAAAACAACTCCCTGTTTATGATGTTATTAAGCGGCGATTTAATAACGTATGGCGATGAAAATCGACTTAAGCAAAGACATATTGCTAATCAGCAAATATATACTGGAGTATTAGAAAAAATGGAATCCGATAAACCAAATTACTACTTGCTTGATATAACTAATTTCATTAACGAATATAAAACTGAGTATTTAAATAATAAACCTAATAATCTCTTTTTTACAACATCTGCTTTAAGGGACTATCATTATTTTAAACAAAAAGAAAACGCCTATTATCATATTCAAGCCATTAACTTACCCTTCCCTAATATTGAATTTTATTATCTCGATAAGGAGTTTGAAAAATGAAAAAAGAAGCCGAGACTTATGAAGAATTAATTAGACAAAAAAAAGTTGTTGATCTTATTGATAACTATGCCTTATCAGAAAGCGAAGTTAATCAAATATATGACTTTTTAACGAATAACGAAAAGGGGACAATTGTTGGCAGTTTAGATAAACTAACCTTAAAAGTTGGTGAAGACATCAAATCGGTTATTTCTGCTCAGTGTACTAATCAAGCCATTGATGGTTTAACAATGAGTAATAATAATTTTAATGTAATCCCGCATTATGACCCCTCTTCTAGTAGTGGTTCGGGCGGTGGCTTTTCTTCAAATAATAACAATAACAACAACAATAATAACAATAATAACTGATAAGGAGTTTTATTATGCCTTTAATAACTGACAATTTTCAACAAAAGAAACTCAAAACTTTAGAAATAAATATTAAAACAAAATATATTGTTGACGATAAAGTATTAGAACGAAATACTGATGGTTCTTTAAACAATGATATTACAAAAGGAATTAGAAGTGAGAAGCAATATTATCTTAAGCAAAAATTAATTCATACCGAAAATTTATTTGATTCCCGGATTGAATATACTTTTATTGATCAAGCACTAACCAACAAAGAATATTCTTGTCCCAATTGTGGATTTACCGCTAAAATTAAAACTTTTGCTGACGGCTGTCCTTATTGCCGAACCTACTATAATATTGATTATACAGATAAGGACTTGGGTAGCAAATATCATTACGATAATGTGCTTCATAACAATATCTATCGCTTTATTACATTAATTATTGATTTAATTATTAGTATGCTTCTTAGTTATCTCTACATAAAATATACAGGGCGCACTTTTAATGTCTATGATGGTTCAAAAATTATTATATATGGTTTAATATTAGCTACAATCCTCTATTATTTCTTCTATTTATTTGATGCCTATATTGTTCTCCTCCCCATTAAAATATACAAAAATTATCAAAACGAAAAACAAAAACTCTTTTGGAAAAATAGTAATATTAATCAAAAAAAGTTTTTTAACAATTTAAATTATGAATTAAGGAAACATTTTTACCAACAGCAAAACATAATTGATTATGATATTTTAGACTATACTAACTTAGATACCATTAACGGTAATATTGACCAAGTTAAAGTAACTATTCAAATCAGGTTAATATATTTAATTAATAATAAGATAAAAGCAAAAATAACTAACCGCAAATATACATTTAAAAAACAAAATAACGAACTGTTAGTCTTAAAAGATGATGCTAATTTATTTAAATGCCATAATTGTGGAGCCGCCATTAACGCTATTCAAGGGGAATGTGCCTATTGTCATACAAAAATTAATAGCCTTCAAGAATGGATTTTAGTAAATAAAAATAACTCTCTTTAGAAGAAAAGTATTATTAAATTGGAGAAATAATGAATTACGAAAAATACGAATTAGCAAGTAAAGAAGGAAAAAGTAATTGTGTAGTAAGAAGTTTATGCAAAATTTTAGATAAAGAGTATGCTGAAGTATATGGTGATTTATGCAACGAAGCCGAAAAGCTAAAATGC